>JAFASB010000096.1 GCA_019244985.1 Acidimicrobiia bacterium
GCGCCATCGGTCATGTCGGTGCGCTGGCCGTCGGCGTCGTAGGAGATGCTCGAGACGTTGGGGGTCGTGCCGTCAGAGTACGTGACAGTCTTGAGCTCGTTGGCGGCGTCATACGTCGAGGTCGTGCACCCGGTCTTGGGTGTGGTCGAGCAGTTGCCGCCGGGGTCCTGCTTGGTGAGCCGGTTGCCGGCGCCGTCGTAGGAATACGCCGTGGTGCGTCCCAGCTGGTCGGTCTCGCCTGACATGCGGTTGAGCGGATCGAAGGCGTCGGTCGTCGAGGTGAGCGGGGAGATCGAGAAGTCGTCCCAGCGCACCTGCTGCTGGGTGGTGTTGGCGACGTTCATGCCCAGGCCGTCTGAGGTCGCAGCGTCGAAGGTCGTCTGGTCGGCGCTCGACAGCGCGTACGAGAACAATGCCGCCCCGTTGATGGCGACGCTGATGTTCGCGCCGTTCATCGTGGCGGCCACCGTGTAGGTCCCGCCGGCTGCGAACGTCGGGGCGTAGGGATGGTCGGTCGGGTCGACGGCGCTGAACACGCCACCCTGGTCCTTCCACAGCGAGACCTTGCTGGTCGATGTGTTCAGGTAGACGTAGAGCCACGTGTTCGTGTTGACGACACGCAGGATCAGGTACGGGAACGACGAGCCCCCGGTCGTCGACAGGGTCGTCGTGGCCCGGACGCTGGCGTTGGCCATACCGGTGCCGGCGTTGACGTACGCCGCCGCATTGGCCACCGTCGACGGCCCGAACTTGTTGGTCATGACCGCGGGCGAGCCATAGATGTTCTGCCAGCCCTGGCCGGTGTCGGCCGTGCCCAGGGTGCCGCCCGCGCGGTTGAAGCCATCGCTGACCGCGGGTGCGCCGGGCGCGCCCACTGAGGTGCGGTTGCCGGCCGGGTCGTAGCCATAGGTCGTCGTGGTTGCGTCGGCGGCGGTCTGGGAGGTGCGCTGGCCGGCGGGGTCGTAGCCGTAGGACGTGACGTTGCCCTTGGCATCGGTGGTGCTCAGGAGGTTGCGGTCGGCGTCGAAGGTGCTCGTCGTCGAGTGACTAAGGGAGTCTGTGGTCTTCGTGACGTCGCCGAAGTTGTTGTAGAGGAACACCGTGCCGTGGGCCCCGGGCGTGGGCGGCGTCGACGCCGGGCAACTGAACCCCGAGCTGCCGGCGGGAGCCATGGTCTCGAAGCGTCGGCCAATGCTGTCGTAGCAGTACATCGTCTTGTTCCCCAACGAGTCCTGCTCGCTCAACAGGTTGCCGCTTCCCGGGTCGTAGTTGTAGGTCCAGGCTCGATTGCCCGATCCGGTCGAGGACGGGTCGCTGTAGGTGATCACGTCGTCGGGGTGGGCCGAATCGGTGCGGGAGTACGTGTAGACCTGGCAGTACGTCGGTGGTCCGGGGGGATCGGGGCAGGTGTGGCCGTCCAGCGGCGTCGAGCGGCTGACCAGGTTGCCGTCGGCGTCGTAGGCCATCGTCGTGAGCACGCCCTTGGGATCGGTGACGCTGGTGAGGTCGTTGAGGCTGTCGTAGGTCTTCAGCGTGCGCCGTCCCAGCCCGTCGGTCGAGCCGACCACGTTGCCAAAGTTGTCGTAGTTGTAGGTCTGGACGGCCCCGTTAGGGTCGGTCACCGAGGCGACGCCGAGGGTCAGGGGATTGGTCGTGTAGGTCCAGGTCGCCTGCTGTGGCGTGCCGGTGCCCTTGATCTCCGAGGTCAGCAGGTAGTTCGAGAACGTCTGGGTGGTGACGTTCCCGCGGGGGTCGGTGACCTTGGTCGTGCCCGGTGTGCTGTAGTCGAAGGAGGTCTTGTTGCCGTCGGGGTCGTACTGGCAGATGACCCGTCCCTGGGCGTCGTACACGTTCGCCGTCACGTGCGCCGGCCCGGTGGAGGGGCTGCAGCTCGACGGCGGCGTGGGCATGGCGCCGTCTGAGGCGAAGTTTGCCGAGCGCATCTCGACGACGTGGTGGGAGCCGTCATAGGCGAACTGGGAGTGTCCGCCGCCGACGTCGGTGACGTCGGTGAGGTTCGAGTTGTTATCGGCGTAGTCGAAGGTGACGACCCGACCGCCCGAGTCGGTGACGGTGTGGATGAGGTTGTCCTTGCCCGAGCCGCTTCCCGTCGGCCAGTAGGCCAGCGTGAAGGTCCGCCCACCCGAGTCGGCGATGGTCTGGGTGTTGTTGGCGACGGCACTGACCGTCGTCACCTCGGGGTTGAGCGTCTTCTCCGAGGTGAGCGCACCGGTGGGGCTGAAGGTGAAAACCTCCTTGGCGTTGCGGGTGAAGGTCCAGGTGCTGTCGGCGTTGTGGACGAGGCTGGCCTGGACGAATGAAGGCGGCTGGTAAGCGCCACCGGTTCCATTGAACGGCACCTGCGCCGCGTTCTCCTGGTTGACCACGACAGCCGATGGCGAGCCCGCGATCGCCGAGCCGTCGGGGTTGGTGATTGACATGTTGTACGGCTCGGTCCAGCCGTAGCCGAGGGGACCCTTGGCGGTGGACGCGGCCGAGTTGTAGGTGCGGGTGAAGTCGAGCGGCATCCCGCGCCCGGGGATCGACAGGTCGTCGAAGCTGTGCCAGAAGTTGCCGGTGGCGGCGTCGACGGGGCGGCCGAAGTTGTGCTCGACGGCCTGGCATAGGAGGCACTTGATCGCCGGGTTGTTCCCACCGCCCAACAGCATGGCGACCGTGAGCGACGCGGGCGCGGGCGTGGACAGGCCGGTCCGGGTGAACACGTCGCTGAGCCCGTTGGTGTCGCCTGACACCAGATCGCTGGCCACCGAGCCGTAGGCGATCGCGGTGCCGTCGCTCGCAATGGATGGCGCGGTGGAGCCCGCAGGAGCGGACGACGAGAAGGACTGCGGATCGGCACCCGCGCTCGTGAGGGAAACCTGTGCTGAGGCGGTCGGGCCCCAGTCCAGGTAGAAGACATCCTCTCGCCCGTTGGTGTCCCCGGCCGCGATGTTCGAGGCCGTGGATGAGAAGGCGATACGCGCGCCCGTGTTGGACAGCACGGGATCGGAAATCGAGGCGTTGGGTGCGGTGCCGCCAGGCAGCACGTTGACGTGATAGGCGGGATCGCCGCCGGTGTAGCCGCCGATGGTGGCCGTGCCCGCAGGACTGGCCACGTAAAAGCCTGTCCAGGAGTGGTCGGCGTAGGCGACAATGGACCCGTCGGGCGAGATGGCCGGCAGGGCGCCGTCACAACCCATCGCCCACTCCCCGCCCACGGCGGGGGTCTTTCCTGTCAGGGAGTCATAGGCGAAAGGCTGATTCACCTCGGAGCTCGCGTAGTCGCAGGCACCGTTGTGGAGTGGGCTTCCGCTCCAGTGGCCACGGAACACGACGTACCGACCGTCGGCAGAGATCGCCTGTCGACCGACGTGCGCGTCCTCGAACGTCGAGATGTACTGGGACCCGCACTGGTTCGCGCTGGCGGGGGACCAGCCGACGATCTTGGACACACGTGTCGTCGTGGCCGCGGCGCGGTCGCGCAGGTACACGTCGGCCGCGCCACAGTTCGCGTCGTCGGGGTTGAGGCTCGCATTGGATTCGAACGCAACCCGGTTGCCATCACCAGAGACCGAGGGGCTGTAGCTGGCACCGGCGGCCGAGCCGCCAGATGCCGGCGCTGACACGAGGCTCGTCGCGGCCGGCGTGACGCCGAAATCCCGGATGAACACGTCCCGGTAGCCGTTGGTGTCGCCGGCGACGAGGTCGGCCGCGTCGGAGTCGAAGGCGACGTAGCGCCCGTCTTTGGAGATCGCCGGGCTGGCGCTGTTCCCGGTCCCAACGGCGCCAGAGGTATTGACCGACACGAGATCGACGGCTCCGGTGGAGAGGTTCTTGCGGTACACCTGGTTGTAGCCACTCGGGTTGGTTGACAGCGCCGTCGAATTCGAGACGAACGCCACCCAGTTCCCGTCCGCGGAGATCGCCGCCTGCCACCCGCTGGCCTGGCCAGCCGATGACGTCGTCGAGACGCGAGCCGTCGACGGCGCAGCAGTCGCGGGCTTCACATCAAGAAGCGTGGTCGTGATGACGCCGAGGACCGAGGTGAGGACAGTGATCACTACGGCGACGCTCAGCATCTTCAGACCGGTGTGTGCACGCGATCGACCGTGGCCCAAGCGGGCCCGGGCATCCGTTTTCGGCGAGGAGCTCCGCCCTGCAGCCATCCCCATCCCCCGTTCTCGCCCTTCGGCGATCAAGCAGCCATTTGGCAATGGTGCGGACGCCCTCGGGGCGTATGGCCCA
>JAFASB010000129.1 GCA_019244985.1 Acidimicrobiia bacterium
CGACGCCGCCCTCCCCGACCTCTCACATCTTGCGGACGCCGCCGCGTAGTCACGACGTGCGCTTGGCGCTGACCTCGCCCGAATACAGACCCTGGCCGGCGGCGTTCACGGCGGCCACCCGGTAGTAGTACACGGTCTTCAGCACGGCTGAGGTGTCCGTGAACGACGTCGCCGAACTCGTCCACATGCACGTCTCGGCGCCGCGCGAGCCGCGGCAGACGGCGTAGGAGGTCACCGGTCCCGCTGTCGGCGGCGTCCACGACAACGTGACGCTGCCCGCCGTGCCCGTCACCCTGAGGTTTCGAGGTGCGGACGGAGCCGACACCGTCGACGTCCAGTGGCTGCGCACCGTCGGCCAAACCGCCGGATCCTCACCCCCGAGGCGCCAGAAGGCCGCGCCGGCGAGGTTGTACTTGTCGACGACCGCCAGACGGGCGCTCACCGACTGGGCGTCGCCGTAGTACGCGGTGTGGCTCTGGCCCGCCGCCGTGTAGGTGAACCATGGCTCGGCGGCGGTCGCATCCCACTGGCGTGCCGCGCCGCTGGCGGTGCGGGCGCTCTCCATCTCGTCCCACATCTTGGACTGGCCGTTGCTGCCGACCCAGTCGTAGCCGTAGAGGTTCATGCCCAGCTCGACCTTCGACGGCGACACCTTGCTCGCCGCAAAGGCGGCGACCTGGGACACCCACGACAGCGGCGCGATCGGACCCGCCGCGCTCGTGTCCCAGTGGTAGTCGTAGGTCATCAGCTGAAGGCGGTCGACGACGCTGCCGAGCGCGGCGTAGTCCTCGGACTGCGGGCCGGCCCACGTCCCGGGCTCTGACGTCTTGGCGTAGACGGCGACGTCGAGCACCTTGCCGTTGGCGTGCAACGCGCTGGCGAGCTGTGTCACGAACGACGTGAAGTTCGTGCGATCGGTCGACGCCATGTTCTCATAGTCGACGTCGATGCCGTCATACCCCTTGGTCTGGACCAGGTCGACGAGGGCCTGCACGTGGGCGGTCCGGCCGGCGGCGGTGCTCAACATGCTGGAGACCCGGGCGCCGTCGAAGGCGTTGGCGATCGTCGGCACCAGCCGCACGCCCGTGGACCTGATGCCGGCGATCACCGTCGGGTCCTCGGCCCCCCCGTAGGCGGTGATCGACGATGGCGACTGCATCTCGTACCAGTACGGCAGCGCCTCGTCGTACAGGTCGGCGTTGGCCATGAACGAGTTGTAGGCCCGGGCCTGATCCCAGTTCGGGATCCAGGCGGAGATCTTCTTGGCGGTCACACCCGACGCCTGCCCACCGAGGGCCGGCACCAACGCCACGGCACCCACCAGGGCGGCGATGGCGAGTGCCCACCGCCGCGAGCCACTCCGACCGCGCCCGGCGAACCGGGTCCTCTTCGCGCGCATGGTGTCCTCTTCGGCATAGTGCGCGACCGGATGAAGCCTTCCGCCACCAGCCATTTCCTGCTTTCCGCGGTTCCCGCGCACCGCCGCGAACCGTAACTACGGTTGCAGCGCTCAAACCTCCCCCAAATGGCGGATTTGCGCCGCGATTCAGCAGAGACCGGCAGGCACCGACGTCTTGCAGGAGTTGCCGGCGAAGCTGTTCCCGGTGCCCGACCCGTCCCAGTAGATGTCGGGGTTGTTCTTCTGAATCTGGTTGCCGGTGACCGTGGTCTGGCTGGCGCCGTCGGCCACGGCGACCCCGCCCGAGATCGTGACCGGACCGGACGCCACGTTGTTGCGGACGATGTTGTCGTGGATGTTCACGCTGTTGACGCCGGACACGGCGATCCCGATGCCGCCCACGGCCGGGCCGCCGTCGGGCGTGCAGACGCTGTCGTTGGCGCTGGCGATGTTCCCCGACGCGTCCCAGTTCGACGGGTTGGCGCCGGTGTTGAGGAACAGGATGCCGCCGCAGTTGCCCCGCACCTCGTTGCCGCTGATCGTCCCCGGTCCGCTCGCGTCACGCACGAAGATCCCGAAGTCGTCGTTGCCGGTGGAGCTGTTGCCCGTGACCTTCGCCCTGGCACCCGGTGAGTCGCCGACGTAGATCCCGGCCTCGCCATTCCCTCTTGCGATGTTGGCCGTGATCACGTCGTCAGTGGAGACGAACGCGGCAGTGCCGTAGTCGCTGTTGCCGACGAGCGTGTTGTGGTCGACCTGCGGCGACGTGGTCCCGTAGAACAGCACGCCGATGCCGTTGAAGCTCTTGACGGTGAATCCGCTTACCCGCACCGGCCCGATGGGAGCGGTGGCGTTGCCCGTGTTGGGGTCGACGGTGCCGTGGATGCAGAAGCCGTCGAACTCGGTCGGCGAGCTCGGGTCGAAGCACGCCGTTGTCTGCGACGTCGGCGCGGAGGCCGGCGGCACCAGAATCGTCGAGCCCTGGCCGGCACCGATGATGCTGACGGCCTTGGTGACCTCGACGCTCTCGCGGAACGTCCCGGCGGCGACGCGAATCGTGTCGCCGGGGTTGGCGGCGTTGACAGCAGCCTGGATCGACTGGCCAGCCGCCACGCTGATGGTCGCGCCGTAGGCTCCGCCCGGTGGCAGGCCCAAAGCCGCCAATCCGACAATGCCCACTGTTACCAACGAAACTCTGACCATGCGCCGCAGTCGCATCGCAACCTCCCCGGCTCGTTCGCCGCACATTGTTTATCTGTTGGCGCCGCTGCTCGCTGCGACCCTCGCTGCATGCGGCGGCGGAAGCAGCGACACCGCGTCGAAGAACAACGCGTCGGCAACCACCACCGCTGCCGGCAACTGCCGGCAGGTCCCTGGGCCCGCGGCACAGAACATCACCTGGGTGCCGCCCGATCTCCCGCTTCCCGACCGCACCTACGCGGTGAGCGACCAGGGCACCTCGAGCGACGGTGTGCACCACGGGGTCTTTGCGACGAGCGTGGCGATCCGGGATTTCGTACGCTTTGCGGTAACGCAGTGGCCAGCGAAGGGGTGGAGATTGGGGCGCGGCGACAGCGAGGCGAACGAGGCCGAGGACGACTTCGCGCGCGGCAAAGAGTCCGGATCGTTCAAGGTGCGCAGTGATTACTGCGACAAGAGCTGGTCGGAGCTGACCCTCTCGTACAAGGCCGGTTTGCCGTGAGCAACGGGTGGGAACGCCGCCCAACGATGGAAGCGCGGCACATCCGCGATCGGGAGGCCGTCGAAGCGGTCGTCGAGGGCGGCAACTTCCACCTGGTCTATCAGCCGATCGTGCACCTCGACACCGGCGAGATCGCGGGTGTCGAGGCCCTCACCCGCTTCGACGACGGGGCACCGACCGAGCACCGCTTCCGCACGTGCGAGGAGCTCGGCCTCGCCGCGCCGCTCGACATGGCGATCGTCGAACGGGCCCTCGCCGAGTTCACCCGCCTGCCCGCGGGCTACCTGGCCCTGAACCTGAGCGCGTCGACCATCTCTGACCGCGCCCTGCAGACGCTCCTTCTCGCGGACGGCATCCCCCACCGCCGCCTGGTGATCGAGATCACCGAGCACGCCCGCATCCCCGACTACGAGCAGGCGGCGTCGGTCATCGAGTCGCTGCGCGCCCGTGGCGTTCGCCTGGCCGTCGACGACGCCGGCGCCGGATGGGCCAGCTTCCGCCACATCCTCAGCCTGCGGCCCGACATCATCAAGATGGACCGCTCGCTCACCCGCGGCGTCGACGTCGACCCCGCCCGCCGCGCCCTGGCCATGGCCCTCGCCATCTTCGCCGGCGAAGTCGGCGCCACCGTCGTCGCCGAGGGCGTGGAGACCGACGGCGAGCTGCGCGCCCTGCGTCTGGCGGGCATCCACCGCGGCCAGGGGTTCATCCTCGCCCCGCCGCAGTCCCTGCCCGTCGACGAGCCCGCCTACGAGCCGCTCGACCTCGACGCCCTGCTCGAGGGCGTGACCCATCGCGGCGCCCCGGCGTCGGACGACCCGGCCGGCGCCATCAGCGTCACCGCCCACGGGCTGCTCAGCGCCGTCGGGGCCATCGAAAGCGCGCTCGCCCTGCTGCGCCAGCGCTCCGACCGGATCGACCTCACCGACTCGAGCGCCCTGCTGGTCGCCGCCGAGCGCCAGGCCCACCACGTGGGCCACGTGCTGTCGAACCTGGTCCGGGGCCTGCCCGGGGGAGCCACCGACGACCGCGTCGAGGCCCCCGACACCTTGCAGCTCTGAACTTCTTTTAGGGCCATCACGCGATGGGTACCACACCCATCAAGAAGCGCCCCGCACCTCTCGACACACCACACGTGACTCCACCACGACGGCCTCTCCGGGTGTTGCTCGTTGACGACGACGCCGACGTCCTCGTCATGCTCCAGGCCGTCCTCACCAGCCGGGCCCTCGACGTCGTCGGGCTGGCGACCAACGGCGAGGACGCCGAGAAGGTGGCTGTAGCAATCGCCCCCGACGTGGCCGTCGTCGACTACATGATGCCGGGCCTCACCGGCTTCGAGACCGCCCGGAGGATCAAGGCCGTTCGCCCCGAGTGTGTCGTCGTGATCTTCTCGGCGCTGGCCGACGTCGAGGACGAGGCCCTGGCCCAGCCCGACGTCGACCACTTCGTGGCCAAGAGCAGCGTGCTCGAGCTCGACGCGCTCCTCAACAACATGCGCGCCGCCCGCAACGCGGTCGACTAGCGAGCCTCGACCCGAGTCCGCTTCTCCACGTACATGGCGTCGTCGGCCTGCTCGAGCAGCGCCGAGGGTGTTGACGCGCCGTCGGTGTTCCACGCCACACCGATGCTGGCGCCGACGTGGGGACCCTCGGCGACGGCGCTGGCGGCGCGGGAGACGGCGCCCACGATGCGCGCCCTGATGTCGTCCTCGGCGCGGGCGGTGGCGTTCTCGCAGACGACGACGAATTCGTCGCCGCCGAAGCGGGCAACGGTGTCGCTCGTGCGCATGGCCGCCCGCAGGTAGGCGGCGACCAGACACAGCAGGCCGTCCCCGACGGCGTGGCCGCAGGTGTCGTTGACGCCCTTGAACCCGTCGAGGTCGATGAAGAACACGGCGATCGACGAGTGCGTGCGCGCCGATGCGCGCAGGGCGTGGTCGAGGCGGTCGATCAGCAGCACGCGGTTGGGGAGCCCGGTCAGCGGGTCGTGCATCGCACGCTCGCTCTCCTCGCGGTACGCGGACGCGTTGGTCAACGAGGTGGCGATGAAGCCGGCGAGCAGCTCGAGGGCCTCCGTGTCGTCGGCGCCGAAGGCGTGGGGGACCGGCGACACCACCTTCAGGACGCCGACGGCCGCGCCCCGGTGGACAAGGGGAACGACGACCATCGACCGCACGCCGATGCGCCGGCAGGCTTCCAGGTCGACCCGGATGTCGAGCTCGGCGTCATCGCAGAGCAGGACCTCGCCGGTCCGCACGCACAGTCCCGAGAGGCTGGCCGCGGCGTTGAGGCGCAGGCCGACGCTAGCCGCCGCGCTCCCGCTGGCCGCCCGGTAGACCATCTCGTCACCCTCGACCAGCTCGACGACGGCTCCCGACGCGCCGGTCATCTCCTGGGCCCGCTCGGTGACGACGCGCATCACCTCGTCGGGGTCGAGGATGACCTCGTTGATCTCGCGCTGGGTCTCGATGATCGACCGCAATCGGGTCGCCTCGTCCAGACGACCGCCTGTGACCGCCACATCAGACATTTCGGCCGGCCGACCGCCGCGGTTGAGCATTTTCCGAAACCGGCGTTGCGCCGCCTACGTCGGGGGAGACCGCAACGCCGCATCGTCGACGACCGCGGCGCCGCCGCCGGTGAAGTTCACGAGGAAGCGAGCCCTCGCCGTGCCTGCGGGCGCTGTTACCGTCTGTTGTCGGAGGGCGAAGCCGTTGTCGACGGCGGTCACCGGGACCTGCTCGTAGCCGAGGAGGCCAGCGGCCGACCCGTACCACTCGATCAGCAGCTCGACGCGGGCGCCCGGGTCCAAAGCCCGCACCTCGATCCACGCCGACTGCTCGTAGGTACGCCCGGCGGCGGCCTCGACGTCGAACCAGGCGCCGCCCTCGTGGCCGGCACCGACCTGGAGCAGTTGGGCGCGGGCGCCGGAATGAACGGGCTTGTCGACGAGGCTGGCGTGCACGTCGCCCCACGGTGTCTCGCCCCGCGCCAGGCCCTTGGTCTTCGCCGCCGTCTCGAACGATGGATCGGCGAGCAGGTTCTGGGCAACCGTCCCACGCGCCGCGCCGGACTTCGTCGACCCGTGGCTGCGGCCGCCGACGGCCACCAGTCCAGCGGCGACGATGAGCACGGCCGCGGCGACGGCCAACATCTTCGGCCGGAGTCGCTCGCGAGCACGGGTACTCCCCGCGCGCAGGAGGTCGTCGCCGCCGATCTCGCCCGAGCGCAGCACTCGCGCGCCGACCAGCGCGCCGCCTCCCACGGCCGCAGCGCGGAAGCGGCTGATCGCGGACACCACCGCGTCGGTCGTGTCCTGGCCGTCGAGGCGGAGCAGGAACGAGTGCAGCCGCTGGCCTGGCCCCAACGCCGCGGGCCGGATGTCGGCCACCGCCTCCATGCGCTTGGCCATCACCGCCGCGTCCAACCCCGGACCGTCGGGGTCCTCACCCACTTCGAGGGCGACCACCCACGTCCTCATCGGGTACGACCGCTCCCCGCCCGTTGCATGCTCGAGCCAGAAGTCACCGCTGAAGGACGGTTGTCCACGCTCGGAATGCAGGAGGACAGGAGGGTGGCGGCCGCGACGGCACTGGGGACGTCGTGCCACGGCGGGTCGGCGTTGTCGACGTGCGCGTATTCCCCCGTGCGGACGCGGATGGCGCGCATGCCGGCCGCGTGGGCGGCAGCGACGTCCTTGTCCGGGCGATCGCCGACGTACACGGCGTCCGCGGGGTCTACGCCGAGCAGCGAGACCGCGTGCAGGAGGCCAACCGGATTCGGTTTGCGGGCGGCCCGGCGGCCGTCGAGACGATCCGTCAGGACCACCACGGTGAAGACGGCGCTCAGGCCAAGGGCGGCGAGCTTGGCCCGCTGGATGGCGGGGTCGCCGTCGGTGACGAGCGCCAGCGGCACGCGCGCCCGCAACGTCGTCAGCGCCACGCCGACGCCGGGGTAGGGCGGAAGCTCGGGCGGCCGGTAGAGGCGGAAGGCGTCAACGAGCGGGCCGACAAGCGCGCTGGGACGCTCGCCGATGCGAGCCAGCGCGCGGTCGATGATGCGACCTTGATCGCTGCCCTCGGCGGCGACGTCGACGAGCGCTTCGAACAACGCCGCCTCGTCGATGCCGAACACCGACGCCGCCGTCGACGCGACGCCGCGCCACGCGCCCTGCAGCCACACGCGCTGCTCGAACAGCGTGTCGTCGAGATCGAAGAGCACGGCTGCGATCGTCACGCGGGAACCTCCTTGCCGACGAAGTCGGGCTCGCTCAGCTGCAACAGCGGTGCCGTGCTCGGATCGGCGAGCAGGTCGGCGACCGTCTCGCTCGTGTAACCGTCGCCGTACGGACATGGCACGGCGCCGACCCGCCGTTGCTCGCTGGCGCTCGACAGCTGCGCCGTCGTCTCGACCGCCAGGTCCACGTCGAGGCCGACGAGCACCGATGTCCGCGCCGCCACGCCCTCCCATCGCGGCGTCGAGCGCCGCAGCACCACAACGGGCACACGCAGCCACGACGCCTCCTCCTGGAGGCCGCCCGAGTCAGTGACGACGACCCGTGCGTTGGCGAGCAGCTCGAGCATGCGGGCGTAGGGCTGGGGCGGCAGCAGGTTCACGCCCGCCACCTCGAGGCGGGTGACGGCCGACGCCTCGCGCAGCCGCTCCCACGTGCGCGGGTGCACGGGGAAGGTCACCGGCGCGACCTCGCGCGCGATCCGGGAGATCAGCTCCACGAGCTGGCCGAGGCGGTCGGGCGAGTCGACGTTGGTGGCCCGGTGTGCGGTGACGACGATCCCCCGGCGGTTCTCCACCGGAGTCGGCCGCACGCCGGCACCTCGCAGCACATCGACGATCGGATTGCCGACAACGCGGACGCGTTCGGGCGCCGCGCCTTCGCGCATCAAGAAGCGGGCCGCCAGGTCCGTCGGCGCCAGGTGCAGGCTCGCGGTCGCCCCGGCGACCTTTCGGTTCGCCTCCTCCATCGACGTCTCGTTGAACGACCGCAGGCCGGCCTCGAGGTGGGCCACAGGGACGCGGTGGCGTCGGGCGGCGAGACAGAACAGCGGCACCGTGTACGTGTCGCCGAGGAGGAGCACGAGGTCCGGCCGCGAGTCGGCGATCTCGGCGTCGGCGAAGGCCATCATCGTGGCGATCCGGTGCGCTGTGTCGGTGCTCGACCCGAGCGACCAGCGCTCGTCGGGCTCGAGGCCGAGGCCGTCGAAGAAGGCGTCGGTCATCTCCGGATCGGCGTGCTGGCCGGTGGCGACGGTGCGCACCTTGAGCGCGTCGCGGCGACGCAGGGCGTCGACGACCGGCGACAGCTTCACGATTTCGGGGCGGGTGCCGAACGGGACGAGCACTTTCATGGTCACTCGAACAGCTCCTCGAAGTGGCGGGTCATGGTCACGCCGGGGCGGTACTCCAGCCGCTCGCGCCGCAACGGCTCGCCGAAGATGCCGCGCAGGTACTCGCCGACGAAGTCGGCGCCAGCGGCGAGCGAGAGCGGGAGTCCGCCGGAGAAGCGCGGGTTCACCTCGACGAAGCTGGCCCGGCCGTCGGCGACGAACCCCTGCACATTGGCGGGACCCCGCAGGCCGAGGGCGCCGAGCAGCTCCTCGATGGCCGCCGGCAGCTCGGGATGGGAGAACGTGCGGCCCTTGGTCGAGATGCCGGCCTTGGTCTCCAGCCGCCAGCGGGGCACGGCGCCCGCCAGCGTCCCGTCGCGGTCGACGAGGGCGTCGACGGTGAACTCGCGCCCCTCGAGGCGCGTCTGCACGATCGGCTCTGGCACACGCGCCAGCGCCCACGTGAGCTCGTCGGCGTCGTCAACGAGGTACACGTCGCGCGAGCCGCGTCCGCGCCGAGGCTTCACCACCCACGGACCGGGCACGCCTTCCGCCGACCCGAGGTTCGTCGCCGGCCCCGCCAGCCGCACGGCCTTGAGGGCCTGGGCGAACTCCCACTTGTCACAGCACGCCTCGACGGCGGCGGGGTCGGGCACCCAGCTCTCGAGGCCGACTTCCTCGAGCTCGTTGCGTTGGTGGGCGAGGACGACCAGCTCCTCGGCGAGCGTAGGAATGACGGCGCGGGCGCCGTTGTCGAATGCCACCTCACACAGCCGCTCGACGTAGGTCGGATCGTCGACGCGCGGGAGCACCGCCGAGCGCGGCGCCAACCGCATCCCCGCGGCGAGCGGGTCGGCGTCGGCCGCGACGACGCGGTGACCGGCGGCCGCCAGCGCTCGCACCACAGCGATCCCCGCCGGCCCTCCGGCGCCAGTGACGACGACGGTGAGCCGCGCCGGCCGCCGTACGACCGTCCGCACGGGCCGCTCGATGATCAGCGGCTCGCTCGGCACTATGGCTTCGGCCACGTCGACCGCCACCGCCGACGTGGAAACCTCTCCGATGTTGTGCGCGTGCGCCGTTTGTGCCCTCTTTTCGAGGCGATTTTCAAGATCGGAGAGGTTTTGGGTTTCGGATGATCCGCTGGCAGTTGCCGACGACAGTTCGCTTTGGGCCCACACGCGGAGCTCGACCAACTCGCCAGTGTCCGACGGCTCCCACTGCGTGCGGGCGACCGCCTCGGCCAGTGCTCGACGCACGTCGGCGTTGTGCTCCTCGCGCGCACGCTCGACCAAGAGGTCGGCGAACGGGGCCAAGCCGCGCTCGGCGGCGACGTAGACGGCGGACTTGCGCGTCGACGGCTCCGGGTCGAGGAGGGCAAGCCGGAGCTGACGCACCGCCTCCCGCTTGATCCGCAACGACCACACGGCCGCGGTCAGCAGGAGGACAGCGCCGGTGCCGGCAGCAGCGAGCTCGATGTACGTGGACATGCGGGAAGGAGGAGGTAGAGCAGCAGCACATAGCCGCCGAGGGTGTACGCGAAACCGAACATGCTCCCGACCCAGTCGTGGAACAGGACAAGGCTGGCCCGGCCGGCGACCAGGCCGACCGCCAGCGACAATGAGATGCGAAGGACGTTGCCGGCGACGACCGTGGCGACGGCCGCGCCAGTGGCCGCGGCCCGGCGTCGCCGCCGGGCGGGCGCCAGCGCGGCGAGCGCGCCGATGGCGAGGGCCGACGCCAGTGACGAGCAGCTCGGTGTGACGATCGCCCGGAACGGAGCGTGGCCCGAAGGCACGACGAGGACGGAGCTGCCCGCCGCCACCGAAACACCGGACGCGCCGCACGCCTGCAAGAGCGCGGTCGACGCCCGCGCCTCGAGCCGCCGAGCCGGCTGCTGCAACAGCACGAACCCGACCCCCACAACCAAGATCACACCCGCCATCCGCAGGAGCACGACCCGGCTCCGAGCGCTCATGCCGCCACCACGCCGTCCGCGGCGCGCGCCGTCTTCACCCAGCCGTACTCGCGGCCGAGCAACGAGTCGACCCACGCCTTCGTGCACAGCGCC
>JAFASB010000350.1 GCA_019244985.1 Acidimicrobiia bacterium
GTGGGGCATGGCGATGATCACCCCGTTGCCCTTCGCCCTGCCCTCGTGGACGTTCTCGATGCCCTCGAACACGGTGCTCGCCTCGATCTCCGCGGGCGACATCGAGGGAAGGAGGAACAGCTCCATGTAGTAGCGGGCGTAGGAGTCCATCAGCCGCGCCAAGTGGCGTTCGAGGTCGGCGTCGCTCATTCCCGGGCCGTAGACCTGGCGAAGGTGGCGACGCCCCATCGTCGTCATGTCGTCACGGCTCCGGTAGACGCGTGCCAGCGCAGGTTGGAACGTTCTCCCGATGAGGCTGGCCATCGGCAAGGGCAGCGCCCGCCCGACGAAGGCGCCGGCCCGGTAGGCCGCGTACTCGGCGCGCTGGCTGAGTGTGCTCAGGGCCGGGTGCGGACTCGCCGGCGCTCGGCGCGCCTGGCCCGCCAGCCGCCCTCGTCGCCGTCGCTCAGCGGCCGCCAGGTGCGCCAGCGCGCCGACGGGCGGGGCGGCACCGCGGCGCTCGCCTGCCGCCACACGCGCACGAAGCGCTGCGCGGCGGTGAACGCGGTGAGGATCAGCATCACCCAGAGAACCGGCACGAGCACGACCCCGAAGGCCAGGCCCACGCCGAGGAGAACCATGCGCTCCGCCCGCTCCATGAGCCCACCGCGCGCCTGGAAGCCCAGCGCCTCGGCTCGGGCACGTTCGTAGGAGATCAGCATCGACGCGGCGAGCACGGCCAGCGCCAGCACGGGGTAGTGACCGTGCTTCCAGCCCGCCAGGTACCAGGCGACGCCTCCCAGCACGAAGGCGTCGCTCACCCGGTCGCTCACCGAGTCGAAGAAGGCGCCGCGGGGCGTGCTCGTCTTCGACGCTTTCGCGACCGCGCCGTCGAACAGGTCGAGGGCGCCCGACACAATGAGCAGCACGAGCCCGACGATCAGCCACCCGGCGGCCACCGCCAACCCCGTCGCCACCGAGACCGCCAGACCGGCGGCGGTGACGTGATCGGCGTTGAGGCCGAGGCGGCGGAGGGCCGAGCCGACGGGCCCGAGGCCTCGCTCAACGCCCTGCCGGAAGCGCCCGTCGAACAAAGAGGACTCCTGGGAGGCGGGTGGTTCATCTCAGGGTACCCGCCAGTACGATGTCGGCCCACGTACCAACAGCGAGAACCGAGGCACCGCCTGTGAAGAGCTTCCCTCCTGCCAAGATCCGCAACGTTGCACTCGTCGGACACGGAGGAGCGGGGAAGACGAGCCTCGCCGAAGCGCTGCTGTTCTGCTCGGGCGCCGTCAATCGCCACGGGCGCGTCGAGGACGGCACGACGACGACCGACTTCGACCCTGAGGAGATCAAGCGGGGGATCTCGCTGTCGATGGCGCTGGCGCCCTTCGAGTACGAGGGCCACAAGATCAACGTCCTGGACGTCCCGGGCTACGCCGACTTCGTCGGTGACCTCTTCGCTGCGTTGCGGGTCGCCGACCTCGCCGTGTTCGTCGTAAGTGCCGTCGAAGGCGTCGAGGTCCAAACCGAAGCTGCGTGGCGGCTCGCCGCCCAGCTGGACGTGCCGCGCATGATCTACCTCAACAAGCTCGACCGCGAGCGAGCGTCGTTCCAGCGCACGCTCGACGAACTGCGGGCGAAGTTCGGCGCCGGTGTGGCGCCCCTCGAACTGCCAATCGGCGAGGAGACCGCGTTCCACGGCGTGGCCGATCTCTTGAGCGACACCGCATTCCTGTACTCGGGCGACAGCGGCAAGTCGACCCAGGGTGAGATCCCCGACGAGATGACCGACCTCGAGCACCAGGTGCACGACAACCTCGTCGAGGGGATCGTCGTCGCCGACGACGACCTCATGGAGCGGTACCTCGAGGGCGAAACGATCGAGCCCAAGGAGCTCGAGGAGACGCTGGCCAAGGGGGTCGCCGAGGCGTCGGTGTTTCCCGTCGTGTGCGGCGCAGCCACCAAGCTCATCGGCGTCGACCGCCTGGCCCAGCTCATCTGCGAGATCGGGCCGTCACCGCTCGACCGTCCGCCCGTCGAGGTGCAGGCCGGCGACAAGACCACCGAGGTGGCGTGCGACCCCAACGGGCAGCCGCTGGCGTTCGTCTTCCGCACGGTGGCCGACCCCTACGTGGGCAAGGTCTCGTTCCTCAAGGTGCTGTCGGGAACGATCAAGCCCGACGCCCAGCTCAGCAACTCCCGCACGCACCAGGACGAACGCCTGCACGGCCTGTTCACGATGCGGGGCAAGGAACAGGACAACGTGCCCGATCTACCGGCCGGCGACATCGGCGCCGTCGCCAAGCTGGCCAACACGGGTACGGGCGACACGCTGGCGCCCAAGGGCACGCCGGTCGTGGTGCCACCCATCGAGTCGCCCGAGCCGATCCTGTCGATCGCCATCCTTCCGAAGTCCAAGGGCGACGAGGACAAGCTGATGACCGGCCTGCACCGTCTGCAGGACGAGGACCCCGCGCTGCGCGTCCGGCGTGACGACGAGACGCATCAGACCCTTCTGTCGGGCATGGGCGAGACCCACCTGTCGATCGTGGCCGAACGCCTTTCGCGGAAGTTCGGCGTCGAGGTGGAGACCGAAGAGGTCAAGGTGCCGTTCCGGGAGACCATCACGTCGGAAGCGGAGGCCGAGGGCAAGTACAAGAAGCAGACCGGCGGTCACGGACAGTTCGGCGTCGCCTTCCTACGCGTCGAGCCCCTCGATCGGGGCCAGGGCTTCGAGTTCGTCGACAAGATCGTCGGCGGCGCGATCCCCCGCCAGTTCATCCCTGCGGTCGAGAAGGGCGTGGCCGAGGCCATGAGCACCGGCGGCGTGTACGGGTACCC
>JAFASB010000425.1 GCA_019244985.1 Acidimicrobiia bacterium
CCGCCTTCAGCATCCGCCCCGACCAGCAGCAGATCATCGCCGCCGCCGCCGACAACATCAACAAGACCGGCGGTGTCGCCTGTGGGCGCAAGATCGTCGTGAAGTCGTACGCGGTCAACCCGATCGATCAGAACGACCAGCAGTCGAAGTGCCTGCAGATGGTGCAGGACAAACCCTTCGCCGTGCTCGACGCAGCCGGCTACATCACGCCGGTCTCACGGGCCTGCTTCTGGCAGAACAAGCTCCCGTTGCAGATCTCGACCTCGGCGGGCAACACCGAACTGTCGAAGGGCGCCCCGTACCTGTACGGCATCGTCGCCCCGTCCGAGAAGCAGCTGCGCGACGCGGCGCTTGGTCTTGCCGCCCAGGGGTTCTTCGCGGCGCCGAAGTTCAAGAAGCTCGGCCTGCTCGAAGACAGCTGCGACCCGGCGGCGAACAGCGAGCTCGAGTCGAGCCTGGCGAAGGCCGGAGTCGGCTCTGGACAGATCAGCAAGGTGGTGATCAGCTGCCAGCTGGTTGCACCGCCGAACGAGATCCAGCAGGCCGTGATCACGAACCGGACGGCGGGCGCCACCCACGTCCTGCTGGCCAGCTCGATCTCCAACTCGCAGAACTACACCACGCTTGCTGGCCAGCAGGACTTCCACCCCGTCTACGCGACGTCGGACTACGGCACCGACACCGCGAACACCGGCCATTGGGATACCTCGTTCGTCGGAGCGCTGGCCATCACGAGCA
Organism: Acidimicrobiia bacterium; assembly: GCA_019244985.1. GTDB lineage: Bacteria > Actinomycetota > Acidimicrobiia > Acidimicrobiales > AC-14 > CADDZP01. Next base: position 739 of record JAFASB010000425.1, read on the forward strand.
ACCACTACGGCGAACTGAGTTCGGGTATCCGCAACGCGCAGGTGAACGCCTGCGACACCCTTTTGAAGGCCCACGGGCTCACCGGCATCAACAGTGAGAAGAACGACGAAACGGCGTTGCAGATCTGCGACCAGTTCAACTTCTTCCGCCAAGCACTCAATACCGTGGGTGGGAACCCGACGAGGCAGTCGTTCATCGACACTGGCCTCGACCGCATGGGGTTGTTCCACGGTTCGATCATGGGCGATGGCGTCTTCGACAAGCCCGGCAAGCTGGTCGGGGGCGACTTCCACCGCACGATCCAGTTCGACGGCGGTTGCGGTTGCTGGAAGGTCAAGGATCCGAACTTCACACCGGGGTTCTGAGCACCACCGATGCAGAGCGGCCTCGTCCTCGGCGTCATCACCGGCCTGACGTACGGGCTCCTGGGCGTCGGGATCGTCCTGATCTTCAAGACGAACCGCTTCATCAACATGGCCCACGCTCAGCTGGGCGCGCTTGCGGCCCTGCTCCTCGGGCGATTCGTCCTGACCAACGGGTGGAGCTGGTGGCTCGCCTTCCCGGCGGCGCTGGCGATCGGCGTCGTCACCGGTCTCGTGATCGAGCGTCTGGTCGTGCGGCCGATGATCGCCCGCAAGCGCAAGGGGATCTCGCTTCTCCTCGTGTCGATCGGGGTCGCCCAGCTGCTCGTGGCGCTCACCTACGTCAAGGAGTTCAGCCCCGACAGCACAACGCTCTACGCCAAGGGCTATCCGACACCGTTCGACGCGTCGTGGAAGGTCGGCGCGGTCGTCCTCCAGTCGAACCACATCATGACCCTGGTGTTGGTGCCGCTGGTCGTCGCCGGCTTGGCCGCCTTCCTGCGCTACAGCATCTGGGGTAAGGCGATCCGCGCCTCGGCGTCCAACGTCCAGGCGGCGAGACTGTGCGGCATCCCGGTGTCGCGGGTCAGCGCGGTCGCGTGGGGGATTGCGGGACTGCTGAGCGCCCTCACCGCTGTCCTCCTGGCGCCCAGCCAGGGCTCGTTCAACGCGGCCGCCCTCGGGCCGCAGCTGCTGTTCGCATCGCTCGGGGCCGCCGCCCTGGGCGGATTCACCAGCATTCCCGCGGCGCTGGTGGGCGGCCTGCTCATCGGCGAGGTCGAGCACGTCACCCTGGCGATCAAGCACAACGGCGGCGATGCCCAGCTCATGGTGTTTGTCGCCGTTCTCGCCATCCTGTTCGCGCGCGGCCGCGTCATCAGCCGGTCGGCGGACGAGACCGCCATGGCAATGACGGAGGACAGGCCGCCACTGCGGGTACCGGCCGCCGTCGCCGATCGCGCCATCGTGCGGTACCAGCGCGTCCTTCTGGCCGCGGGTGCGTTGCTCATCGGCGTCGTCGCCCCGCTCCTGCCGTACTTCCACACCGAGGGTCACCGCTTCGAGCTCGTCGTGATCTTGGTGGTCGCAATCGCCGGGGTCTCGCTGACGATGCTGGTGGGCTGGGCCGGGCAGGTCAGCCTCGGCCACTTCGCCCTGCTGGGCCTCGGGGGATACATGGCCGCCAAGCTCGGCGCCCATGACCTGCCGCTCATCCCGGTCGTCCTGCTGGCGGGCGTCACCGGAGCGGTCGCCATGGTGATCGTGGGACTCCCGGCCCTGCGGCTGCGCGGGCTCACCCTTGCTGTGACGACGCTCGGGTTCGCGGTCGCCGCTCCTGCGTGGCTGTTCCAGCAGTCGTGGCTCGGCGCGGCCGGACAAGGAACCGTGCTCGTCCCGCCTCTCGGGCTGCACGGCGTCGGCCGCCTCCATTCGCAGCTCAATGTGTACTACGCGACCCTCGCCCTGCTCGCCGTCGCCCTCCTCGGCGCCAGCCAATTCCGTCGTTCCAACCCTGGCCGGCTGGTCGTCGCCGTGCGCGACAACGAACGATCGGTCGCCAGCCTCGGCATCACGCCGGCCACCGTGAAGCTCGGCGTGCTAGCCGCGTCGGGGTTCTTCGTCGCGTCGGCGGGCGTGCTCTGGGGCGCGTCGTGGCGGGCGCTGTCAGTCGACCTCCTCCGCCCCGAGCAGTCGCTCGTGCTGCTGGCCGTTCCGGTGATCGGCGGGCTCGGGTCGCTAGCGGGGGCCGTGGCAGGCGCCGTCACGGTCTACCTGCCGTCGTTCCTTCTCGGCTCCGTGCTCGAAGGCATCTTCGGCTCGTTCGCCAAGCAGATCGGGTTCCAGCTTGCGCTCGGCGGACTCGGCCTCGTGTTGATCCCGCTGTTCTACCCGGCGGGATTGGCGGGTGCGGTCCGTGATCGGTGGGAGAAGTTCCTCGAAGGATTGCGGCCGGTGGTTCCTCAGGAGGAGGACACAGCCGAGACGCCGCTCATTGTCCGCGACGTCGACAAGCGCTTCGGCGGACTCGTCGCCCTCGCCGAGGTCTCACTCGAGATTCACCCGGGCGAGGTCGTGGGCCTCATCGGCCCCAACGGCGCCGGCAAGACCACGCTCATGAACGTGGTCTCGGGAGACGTCCATTGCAACGACGGCACCGTCTGCATCTTCGGGCACGACGTCACGTCGTTGGCACCCGAGTTCCGAGCGCACTTCGGGCTGGGCCGCAACTACCAAGACGCCAAGCTCTTTCCCGGGCTGACCGTCCGCGAGACGTTGCAGCTGGCGGCGTCCCGGCGTGCACGGGTCGGCGTCTTCTGGTCGATGCTCGGCGCGCCGTGGGTGAAGTTCGGGGAGCGACGGTCGCGCCAGCGGGCCGACGCCGTCATGGAGCGCCTGGGCCTCGAGGAGTGGGCCGACACGCTGACGTCCGAACTCTCGACGGGGACGCGGCGCATCTGTGAGCTCGCCGTCCAGGTGACCGCCGAGCCTCGTGTGCTGCTGCTCGACGAGCCCACGGCCGGCATCGCGCAGCGCGAGGCCGAAGCGTTCGGGCCGCTGCTCCACCGCATCCGCGACGAGCTCGACTGCAGCATCCTCATCGTCGAGCACGACATGCCGTTGTTGATGGGCGTGTGCGACCGGGTGTACGCCATGGACCTCGGACGCGTGATCGCCGAGGGCAGACCCGACGAAATCAAGAACAACCCCGACGTCATCGCCAGCTACCTCGGTACAAGCGACACCGCCGTCAACCGATCAGGAAAGGCGGTGACGGTCCGATAGCTGTCGAGCCCACCACCGAACCCATGCTCCGCGCCGAGCACATCGACTTTGCGTACGGCCGCACGCAGGTCCTCTTCGACGTGTCGTTACAGGTCGGTGCGGGCGAGGCGCTGGCCCTGCTCGGGACGAACGGCGCCGGGAAGTCGACGCTGCTGAAGTGCATCGCCGGACTCGAGCGCCCGAGCGCGGGCCGCATCGAGATGAACGGCATGGAGACGACGAGCCTCGACGCCGAGGACGTCGTGAAGCGGGGCGTCGTCCTTGTCCCTGGCGGCCAGGCGATCTTCCCGGACATGACGGTGGACGAGAACCTCGAGATGCAGGCGTTCCTTTTGCGGCGAGATCCCGTGCGGCTCCGGGAGGGGCGCGAGCGGGTCCTCGACTTCTTCCCCCGGCTCGGCGAGCGCCTGCAGCAGCGGGCTGGGACGATGTCGGGAGGAGAGCAGCAGCAGCTGGCCTTGGCGAAGGCGATGCTGCTCGAGCCGGCGGTGCTCTGCGTGGACGAGCTGTCGCTCGGACTGGCGCCGGTCATCGTCGAAGAGCTCCTGCAGGTCGTAGAGCGCATCCGGACGACCGGCGTCTCGCTCATCGTCGTGGAACAGAGCCTGAACGTGGCGTGCGCGATGTGCGAGCAAGCCGTGTTCCTCGAAAAGGGTGCCGTGCAGTTCGAGGGTCGGGCCGCCGAATTGCTCGAGCGCGATGACATCGCTCGAGCGGTGTTCCTCGGCGACCGGTCCGCCACGGACGGCAAGGCGTCGCCGAAGCGACGCACCCGCCGGGCCCGCAAGAGCTAACTGTTCGGCGTCAGGACATAGGCATGGGTGCCGCTGAAATCGGCGCCGAGTGAGACGTTGCCGTTTGTGGGCGTCAGCGTGCCTACCTCGGCTCCGTCCCGCGTCACCGAGACGGGGCCGCTCCACGGGGCGGTCAGGGCGATCGTGGCGGGGCCGTCGCCGGTGACCGGGAGCTGCACCGGTGAGGTCGTCTTGACCGACGCCCGGGTCAGATCCAGCGTTGTCGTCGCGACATTGGTGAGCTTCACCCGGAGGCCGTTGAGTGTGACCTGCGCCGACCCCGGCGTCACTCGGTTCTCGAGCTTGTACCAGGCGTCCCGGGTCTGAACTGTCGACCCCGCCGTGCCGCACACGTCGCCGGGCCTGACGATGTTCTGACCGAACTCGGGCGGCTGCACCGACGACGTCGTGACCCGATCGGCGCGGGCGAGGCTCGAGACGTCGATGGTGGCCTTGGGCATGGAATCGACCCGGGCCTCGATATCGGTCACCCAATACGCACTCCGGTAGCGGAGGTTCAGTCCCGTGGACGGGTCGGACATCTCCAGGTCCGGCTCCGTCGTGTAGACGACGCGCGCCGGGTTGGTGTTCCGGCGATGCGTCAGCGCCTCGAGCAGAACGCAGTTCTGGGCTGCAGGGACCACCTGGTGGTGGCGAAGAAGCATCTGCCAGTAGCGCATATCGATGCCGAGGCGGATGGCGTTCACGAAGTCGGTGTCCTGCCCGTCGACGGCGATCTCGTCGGACAACGGGTCGAGGCGGCCGGCGAGCACCCTTACCGGGATGTCGGTCACGTTCTCCTCGGCGTTCGGGAAGATGTGGCGCAGGGGCCCGACGACCTGTTCGAGCGGGAACGTGCTGGGGGCGATCATGGGAACGATCGCCGAGAACATGTCGGGGTGCAGCTCCGCGAACCGCCACGTCCCCTGCCCGCCGAGCGAGATGCCCGATAGCACCATCCGATTGGGGTCGATGTCGAAGCGCCGGCGGGCGTCGCTGATCACGTCGAAGATGTCTTGCTCGGCGATGCCGAAGTAGTAATCGGTCTCGCTGCGTCCGAGCGGTGTGACGACGATCGCGGGCACGTCGAACGTCGTGTTTCCGAAGAACACGGCACCCGGTCCAGACGGCGGCGGGGCTCCTGCGAAAACGGCTTGCAGGTGGTTGCCGAGGGCGCCGTGCAGCATGGTGAGCAACGGCGCGGGCCCGGGTGGTAGGTGCTTCGGTATCCACACCATGTAGGGCTGGTAGGGGCCGAGGTAATACAGGGAGTTCGCCCCCTCGATGCTCACGGGCGCAGTCCCTTCGGCCAGCTTCAGCCCCGAGTGGTAGAGGAACGTGTGGTACCCGCTGCCGACCGCGGGCGCGGTCGTCGACCTGTTGCGCACCTTGCCGACGTCGACGCTCATCTCGGCGTCGCTCGCGGGAAGGCGCCCGGCGAGCACATCCGCCTGCTTGGCGTCCTGCCATCCGGCCGGGAGCTCGCC
>JAFASB010000446.1 GCA_019244985.1 Acidimicrobiia bacterium
CTCGAACGTCTCGTTCTGCCGGTAGGCCCGCGGCTCGATCAGGCCCTGCTTGACCAGGCCGCAGACGAGCGGCGAATCACCGTGGTAGCGGAGCCCGCCGGCATGCACGGGCGGCGGGACGAAGTCGTGGCCGAGGGTGTACATCGACAACAGCGGCGTCATGCCGGCTGTGTCCCCGAAGTCGTACTCGTAGCGTCCGCCCGTGAGGGTCGGGCACGACGACGGTTCGACCGCAACCAGACGCACGCCAGTATCGGGGACGAACGGCAGCGAGATGCCGCCGAGGTTGGAGCCGCCGCCGCAGCTGGCGATCACGACGTCAGGACCCTGCTCGCCGGCGAGGGCGAGCTGTTCCCTTGCCTCGAGGCCGATCACGGTCTGGTGCAACAGGACGTGGTTGAGCACCGATCCGAGTGAGTAGTGCGTGTCGTCACGCGTCGCCGCGTCGCGCACGGCGTCGCTGATCGCACTGCCCAGTGAGCCGGGGTGCTCGGCGTCGTCGACAGGCGACGGCACGACCTTGCCTCCCCACGTCTCGATCATCATCCGGCGGTACGGCTTCTGCTCGTACGACGCCCGCACCATGTACACCTGGCACTCCAGCCCGAACAGCTGGCACGCGAACGAGAGCGCGCTCCCCCACTGCCCGGCGCCGGTCTCCGTGCTCAGCCGCGTGACGCCCTCCTCCTTGTTGTAGAAGGCCTGGGCCACGGCGGTGTTCGGCTTGTGCGACCCGGGCGGCGACACCGACTCGTCCTTGTAATAGATGCGCGCCGGCGTGCCAAGCTCCTTCTCCAACCGCCGGGCGCGCACCAGTGGCGTCGGGCGCCACAGTCGAAGGATGTCGGCGACCGGCCCGGGGATATCGATCCACGGATCTACCGACATCTCCTGGCCGATCAAGGCCATGGGGAACAGCGGCGCCAAGTCCTCGGCACCGACGGGCTCACGCGTGCCAGGGTGCAGCGGCGGGTCGAGCGGCGTGGAGAGATGAGGCAGCACGTTGAACCACGCGTCGGGAAGGTTGTCGGGCGGGAGGGTCCAGCGCATCACCGTGCTCCTTTCAGCTTGCGGACTCCTTCAACATTCGAACTGCGGCCGCGGGGTCGGGCGACGTCACCAACGTCTCGCCGACAAGGATGGCGTCGTAGCCACAGGCCGCCAGCCGGGCGACGTCGGCGGCGTCGCGGATCCCGGACTCGGCAACCTTCACGATGCCCGGCGGCATGGCCTCGGCCAAGCGTTCGGCGCGGGCCCGGTCGACCTCGAACGTCCGCAGATCCCGCTGGTTGACGCCGACCATCTTGGCGCCGGCGTCGAGGGCACGCTGCAGCTCCTCGTCGTCGTGGACCTCGACGAGCACCGCCATGTCCAGGTCGTTCGCCAGCTGGCGAAACGAACAGAGCTCGGGCTGTGACAGCGCGGACACGATGAGCAGCACGGCGTCGGCACCCATCGCTCGGGCGTCGTAGACGTCGGCCTCGGCGACCGTGAAGTCCTTGCGCAGGACCGGGAGGTCGCACGCCACGCTCGCCTCGGCCAGATCTTCGGGCGACCCGCCGAAGAACTCGACGTCTGTGAGCACCGACAGACAGTCGCCGCCTCCGTCCTCGTAGGCCTTGGCCAGCACGGCCGGCACGAGGTCGGGTGCGAGCTCGCCCTTCGACGGTGACCGGCGCTTGATCTCGGCGATGACGCCCATGCCCGGTGCCGCGAGCGCGGCCCGGAAAGGACGGACCCGGCGGCCGGCGAGCGCCGCCCGCTCCAGCTGATCGAGCGTGCGTGTGTCCCGGGCGGCTGCTGCCCGATGGGCGGCGACGATGCGGTCGAGAAACATGCTCACACTTCGCTCACAGAACGTGTGCACGATATCTGGCGTGAGTACCCAGACCGCGGGGACGATCGTCGTCGTCGAGGACGATCAGCACATCGCCGACCTCGTCGAGCTGTACCTGCGCGAGGAGGGGTTCCGCGTGATCCAGGCCCACGATGGGGAAAGAGGGCTGGAGGCCGTGCGCGACCAGGCACCTCGGCTGGTGATCCTCGACGTCGGGCTCCCGGGGGCGATCGATGGCCTCGAGGTGTGCCGGAGGCTGCGGGCCAAGGGCGACCTGCCGGTCCTCATGCTCACGGCGCGCGACGGCGAAGTCGACCGCGTGCTCGGCCTCGAGCTCGGCGCCGACGACTACGTGACCAAGCCCTTCTCGCCACGGGAGCTGGTAGCACGCGTCAAGGCAATTCTGCGCCGCGTCGAGGGGCCGCCGCGCGACCGGCCCGACATCCTGCTCGTCGGCGGCGTCGAGGTCGACGCCGGACGGCGCGAGGCGCGCGTCGGCGGCGACGTTGTTCCCCTGGCGACGCGCGAGTTCGACCTCTTGCACTTTCTCGCCGACAACGCGGGCCTGGCGCTCAGCCGCCAGCAGCTTCTCGACGGCGTCTGGGGTCCCGACTGGTACGGCGACGAGCGCACGGTCGACGTTCACGTGCGCCAGCTCCGCAAGAAGCTGGGCGACGCCTTGCCGCTCGCCACGGTGTGGGGCGTGGGGTACAGGCTGGGGTGAGGAGCTCGATGACCCGCCGGCTGACGATCACCATGGTTGCCGTCGTGGCCGGCGCCCTCATCGTCGCCGGCTTCGGCAGCCTGCTGCTGATTCGCGCCCAGACGCGGCGGGACACGCAAGCGGATCTGCGCCGCCAGGCACAGGGAATCGCTCAGCTCGTCGACGAGGTCCCGGCCCGCAACACGACTGTCGCCGCCGTGTTCCGCCAGCGTGCCCTCCAGCGCATCCTCAAGCTCACCGACGAAGAGGTGATCCGGTACAACGGGTCCGGCCAGCCGTTGGACCCGCTGCCCAAGGGCGTCTCCGCGTCCGACCTCGACTTCCCCAAGCTGCAGCAGGGCCAGACCGTCAGCGGCGTCAACGGTTCCCTCGCTTTCGCGGCGGCGCCGGGAACGACCGCGCGTGGGGTGCAGTTCGCCCTCGTCCTCACCCGCAACGTGCGCGTCGGCGGTGGCGCTGCCCTCTGGCTCCTGGTTGCCGGAGCCGGAGCACTCCTCGTCGCCGGCGCCGTAGCAACCAACCTGGGGCAGCGCCTGACCAGGCCGCTCCGCAACGCCGAGGAGGCCACCCGCCGTATCGCCGCAGGCGATCTGGCCACGCGGGTGCCGACGACCGGCGGCGGCGACGAGCTCGCCGCCCTCAGCCGTTCGATCAACGCCATGGCCGAGAGCCTCGAGCGCTCGAAGGGCCTCGAGCGTCAGTTCCTACTGTCGGTGTCGCATGATCTGCGCACACCGCTGACGTCCATTCGCGGGTACGCCGAAGCGCTCGCCGAACGCAAGGCCAAGCCCGGTCAGGCGGCGGCGGTGATCCTCAGCGAGGCCCGGCGCCTCGAGCGTCTCGTCGGCGACCTCCTCGAGCTCGCCAAGCTCGACGCCCGTCGCTTCTCCCTCGACATGCGCGCCACCGACGTCTGCGAGGTGGTGACCGATACGGCCGAGGGCTTCCGTCCGGCGGCCGAGGCCGCGGGAGTGGGCCTCGCCGTCGACGTGCCGCCGCGGGCCGCGCTCGTCGCCGCGGCCGACCCCGACCGCCTGGCCCAGGTCGTCGCCAACCTGGTGGAGAACGCTCTGGACTTCGCCACCGGAAGCATCACGGTGGGAACGGCGCGCGCACACGGCGCCGTCGAGCTGTGGGTCGAGGACGACGGGCCCGGCATCGAGCCCGACGACCTC
>JAFASB010000037.1 GCA_019244985.1 Acidimicrobiia bacterium
CCTGATGAGCATCCAAGCCGTCAAGGCCGTGGAGCTCGGCGAGGGGTTCGACGTCGCCAGCCGGCGGGGCTCGGAGGCCCACGATGAGATCGTCTGGGACGCCGACGAGCGGGGATACCGGCGAGGGTCTGCTCGCGCCGGCGGGATCGAAGGCGGCATCTCCAACGGCGAGGTGTTGGTGGCCCGGGTGGCGATGAAGCCCTTGTCCACCCTCAACCGGCCGGTGCTGCGCACCGTGGACGTGAGGACCAAAGAGGAGACGGTCTCTTTCAAGGAGCGCACTGACGTCACCGCCGTGCCGGCCATGGGTGTCGTGGCCGAGACCATGATGTCGCTCGTGCTCGCCGACGAGGCCCTGCGGAAGTTCGGCGGCGACTCCCTCGACGAGCTCCTCCGCAACCGCGATGGCTACCTCGCCCACCTCAGGTAGCAGCGAGCACATCGTCCTTGTCGGGATGATGGGTGCGGGGAAGAGCTCGGTGGGGGAACGCCTGGCCGAACGGCTGGCTCGCCCGTTCTTCGACGTCGATGCCTGGATCGAGGACGAAGAAGGCTTGTCGATCTCCACGATCTTCGAGACGCGGGGCGAAGCGGCGTTTCGCGATCTCGAGGCGACGGTGCTGGAGTCGTTCCTCGCCAACCCGGTCGCCTCGGTGCTGTCGGTAGGCGGCGGGGCGGTGACCGAGCAGCGCAACCGCACCGCCTTCGTCGAGCAGCAGCGAGTCGTGTGGTTGCGGGCGACCAACGCCACGCTCACCTCACGGCTCGGTAATGGCTCGGGCCGTCCACTGCTGGCCGGCAAGGACCCTTCTGCCGAGCTGGCCCGGCTGTCGGGTTTGCGCGATCGGATGTACACGGAGGTCGCCGACGTGGTCGTCGACGTCGACGACCTGACGATCGATGACGTGGTCGACCATGTCGTCGCGGCGCTCGTGTGATCACCGTTCCCGTTGCCTTGGCCGACCGTTCCTACGACGTGCTCGTCGGTCGTGGAGCGCGCCACCGTCTCCTGGAGGTGCTGCCCGTCGGTGCCGGACGCGCCGCTGTCGTCACCCAGGAAGGCATCGGCGTCACGGTCGACGCCGGAGTCGAACAGCACCCGTTCGTCATGGGCGCGGGCGAGACGGCCAAGGATCTCGAGACCGTCGAGGACCTCTGCCGGCAATTCTCCCGCTGGGGCCTCACTCGAGGCGATGTGGTCGTCGCCGTCGGGGGAGGCGTCGTCACCGACACGGCGGGGTTCGCGGCGGCTGTGTACCACCGAGGCGTGCGCTGGGTCGCCGTGCCCACGACGCTTCTCGGCCAGATCGACGCCGCCATCGGCGGGAAGACCGGCGTGAACCTGCCCGAGGGGAAGAACCTGGTCGGCGCGTTCTGGCAGCCGTCGGCCGTGCTGTGTGACACCGAAGTGCTCGAGACGCTGCCGCCACGCGAGTACCGCAGCGGCCTCGGCGAGATGGCGAAGTACCACTTCCTCGGCGGCGAGGCCCTCGAGGACTGCAATCTCGACGAGCGGGTCGCCAAGTGCGTGGCCATCAAGGCCGACGTCGTGGCGAGCGACGAGCGGGAGGGCGGCCGGCGGGCGATCCTGAACTACGGACACACGCTCGGCCACGCTCTCGAGACCGCCGGCCACTACGACCTACGCCACGGCGAGGCCGTGGCCATCGGCCTCGTGTTCGCGGCGGTCCTCGCCGAAAGGTTGGGTCGCATCGACCACGGGAGGGTCGAGGAGCACCGGCGCGTCGTCGCGAGCTACGACTTGCCGATGAACCTGCCGCACGACGCCGACGCTGACCAGCTGGTCGACCTGATGGGTCGCGACAAGAAGGCGGTCAATGGCCTCACGTTCGTTCTCGATGGGCCGGGCGGTGTCGAGCAGGTCAAGGGTGTGACGGTCGAGGATGTCCAGGCCGCCCTCAAGGAGATGGCTACATGACGACCGTCCTCCTGCTCTCGGGGCCGAACCTCAACCTCCTCGGCGAGCGCGAGCCCGACATCTACGGGACCGCGACACTCGAGGAGCACGTCGAGGCCGCCCGGAAGGAGGCCGAGCGTTTCGGGCTCGAGCTCGAGCACCTGCAGTCGAACGCCGAGGCCGACCTGGTCGACGCCGTGCAACGGGCGCGCGGGCGGTGCGCTGCGATCATCGTGAACGCGGCCGCCCTGACCCACTACGCGTGGTCGCTGAGCGATGCCCTCGGCACCTTCGAGGGACCGGTGATCGAGCTGCACCTGTCGAATCCCAACGGCCGCGAGGCCTGGCGCCACACCTCGGTCGTGGCGCCCGTGGCGGACGGGCTGATCGCCGGCCTCGGCGGTCACGGTTACGTGTTGGCTGTCGGCGCCGTCGCCCGCCTGCTGGAGGGGAAATGATCGACTCCGACATCGCTGCCCGCCTCGGGCGGCTCCGGCCTCGTATCGACGACGCCGGTTGTGACGCGCTGCTGGTGACCAACCTGGTCAACCTCCGGTACCTCACCGGCTTCACGGGGTCGGCGGCCCTGCTGCTCGTTCTCCCCGAAG
>JAFASB010000204.1 GCA_019244985.1 Acidimicrobiia bacterium
CCTGTACCGCCCGACTGGATACAGCGCCTGGGCGACGGCTTTCCGTGGTGCACTCCGTACTCGCAGAACGACTTCCGGGATACGACCCCGGTGACAGCGACCTCGAGACCCGGGTGCTGAAGACGATCGTCGGTGCCGGGCTGCCGCCGCCCGTACAACAACATCGCGTGCGAATCCGTGGCAAGACGTACAAGCTGGATCTCGCCTACCCAGATGTTCTCGCTGGCTTCGAGGTCGACAGTTGGAAGTTCCACGGCCAATTCAGTCCGTTCACCGACGACCGGACCAGGCGGAATTTCCTCGAGCTCGCCGGATGGAACATCTACCAGTTCACCGACAGCCATAGCGACGCGCACATTCTCGATGTGGTTCGCTCTGTAATCGGAGTGTCTGCTCGATCAGCGGCCGCATAGCCCGCTGAGTGAGCAAACACTCAGGGCCCGGCGGCGCGGCGGGCGACGACAGTCACCAACGGGGGGAGGACGACCGGGTCGTCGCCGGGGTCGACGCCGGTGAGCGAGGCGAGGTAGTCGGCGACGGGGCCGGGGCCGGCGCCGGCCTGGGACTCCGCCCAGGCGTCGACGATCCCCAAACCGGCGGCGCGGAAGAGGACGGGCAGCTCGGCGCCGACGTCGGGCCGCGGCGCGTCGGGCATCGACAGCGGCTGGCCGTCGATGCGGCCCGCGGACGTGATCGGTTCCTGAGCGACCACCCATCCCCCGGGGCGCACGGCCGTTCCCATGCGGCGCAGGACGAGCACGGGATCGTCGACGTACATGAGGACGAAGCGGCAGAACGCCAGGTCGACGGGCTCGGGCAGCAGCAGGTCCTCGCCGGCCTGCGTGATGGCGACCACCTGCGCGTGGGCTGATGCCGCGCGGGCCACCACGTCGCGTGCCGTCGGGTCGCTGTCGACGGCGTACACGCGGCCGTCCTTGCCGACGACTTCGGCCAGAGCGACGCTCACGTCGCCACCGCCTGCGCCGACATCGACGCATTTCCATCCTTCGCGCAGACCCAGCCTGTCGAGGGCGGTCGCCAGCGGGCGGCGGTAGACGTCGTTGCGCAGACCCAGCTCGATCACGACGTGACGTTACGTGTGGTCAGCGGGGACTCAGCAGTGCAGCGACCAGCTCGCGGCGGCTGCCGATGCCGAACTTGTCGAAGACCGCCCGCAGGTGCTCCTGGACGGTGTGGGCGGAGATGTGGAGTTCGTTGACGATCTGACGCGTCGAATAGCCACGCAGGACAAGGCCGGCGACCCGGCTCTGCGCGGGCGTCAGGCCGTGGGCGTCCAGGAGCAGCGAGCTCAGGTGCTCGGGCGACGCCGGTTCGATCACCACCGCCGTCCGGTCGCCCTCGTGGCCGCCGAGGGGCGAGCCGTGGACCGTCACCCAGCTGCCGTTCGGCGTGCGGACCCGCGCCGTGACGTCTTCGCCTCGTCGGGCACGCGCCGCGGCGGCGCTGATGACGACGGGAATCTCCTCGGCCCATCGTTCGCCGGCGACGTTCGAGGAGACCACCTTGTGGTCGCTGTCGAGCACGAGGATGCCGGGCGCCTCGGCGCTGTCGTCGATGAGCGCCGAGTCGGCCAGGAGGGCGCGCCGCAGGCCCTCGGCCAGGTGCGGTACGAGCCCGCGCACGATCGCCAACTCCCGGTCGGTGAAGCCCGACGGCCCGTCCTCGCGGTGGAGGCACATGACGCCCCAGCAGCGACCGCGCACGACCAGCGCCGCCCGGAGCTCGTCGCCGAGTCCGAGCGGCGCCATCACCGCCTTGTACCGAGCGCTCGTGTCCCGCTCGCCGACAGTCGCCCGGTCGAGCGAGCTGACCGGATCGGGACTGGCGGCGAGGGTGACGAACTTGTTGACGTCGTCGGCGCCGTACTCGTTGTCGAGGAACAGCGCGGCGACTGCTCCAAGCGGCTCCTCTCCGGCCGCCGACGTGAACAGCATCGTCGCCGGGTCGACGGTGGCGACAAAGGCGGCGTCGATAGGAACGACGTCCCGAAGCAGTCGAAGCACATCACCACGCAGGGCCTCGGCATCGAGGCCCGTCGCGCAACGTCGCTCGATTGCGGCGACTCGTCGTTCGATCACGCCGGCGTCCGTGGATCGAGGCTACGCCCCGACCGCGCCGAGCTGCCGCAGGAGGCCCAGCTCGTCGAGCCGTCCCCAGCGCTCAGCGATGCGGCCGTCGGCGATCCGGAAGATGTTGATCCCGGGCATGCTCACCTCTCGGCCTGTCGGCGGCACGCCGGCGAGCTCACCCTTCTGCGTGCCCGAGGCGGTGAACCGCTCGACGACGATGTCGCCCTCGCCGACGAGCAGGTGCAGGTCGCTGTGCCAGTCAGGGCACGCCTCGCGTACGACCGTGCCCATATAACGGAACGCCTCGCGTCCCTCCGGCGCGCCGAAGTGCGGGTCGTGGTTGACGAAGTCTTCGGTCAGGAGCTCGTCGACGGCGGTGAGGTCACCATTGGTGAACACCCTGTCGATGAACTCGCGGACGATTTCCTTGTTCTGTTCGATGGTGGTCATGAGCTGATTGTGCGGGGCGGGCGCGGGCGGGGGTACCCCAACTTTCTGGGGGTCCTACGATCGGCGCCCGTGGCCGTCGATGCTGATCTCGCCGACGAACTGGTTGACGCCGTTCGCACGTTCGTGACCAAGGAGGTCCTGCCGGTCGCGTCCGACCTGGAGCACGCCGACACCTATCCCGAGGCCCTCGTCGAGCAGATGCAGGCCATCGGCCTGTTCGGCGTCACCATCCCGACCGAGTACGGCGGCCTCGGTCTCGACATCGTGACCTACGCGCGGATCGTCGAGGAGATCGCCTTCGGATGGATGTCGCTCACCGGCATCCTCAACACCCACTTCATCACCGCCACCCTGATCGCCAACGAGGGTACCGACGAACAGAAGCAGCGGTGGCTGGCGCGGATGGCGACCGGTGAGCTGCGGGGCTGCCTGTCGCTGTCCGAACCTGACGCGGGCAGCGACACGCGTGCTCTTCGTTGCAAGGCAACACCCGACGGCGACGAGTACGTGCTCGACGGGACCAAGATGTGGGTCACCAACGGCGAACGGGCCAGCCTGGTGACGCTGGCGGCCAAGACGCCCGAGGGCATCACCTGCCTCATCGTGGAGAAGGAACCGGGCCCGTCGTACGGCGGCATCACCGTGAGCAGGACGATCCCCAAGCTCGGCTACAAAGGCGTCGAGACGGTGGAGATGAGCTACAGCGGCCATCGCGTGCCCGCCACCGCGGTGCTCGGCGGTTCGGCGACGCTCGGTCGCGGCCTGCCGCTGATCCTGGGCGCGCTCGAGCTCGGCCGCATCAACATCGCCGCCCGCGCCTGCGGCGTGGCCCGCGCCGCCTTTGAAGCCGCCATCTCCTACGCTCAGCAGCGCGAGGCCTTCGGCGTTCCCATCGCCAAGCACCAGGCCATTCAGTTCAAGCTGGCCGACATGGCCACCAAGCTGGAAGCGGCCCGCCTCTTGACGCAGAGCGCGGCGCGCAAGAAGCAGGCAGGCGAGCGCTGCGACGTCGAGGCGGGCATGGCCAAGCTGTTCGCCTCCGAGACGGCGTTCGAGTGCGCGACCGAAACGATGCGGGTGCACGGCGGCTACGGCTACACGGCCGAGCTACCGGTCGAGCGCTACTACCGCGACGCGCCGCTGATGCTGATCGGTGAGGGCACCAACGAGATCCAGCGCCTGGTGATCGCCCGCGGCCTCCTGGAGCGGTACGCCGAATGAATCGCTTGGAGGGCCGGCGTGTCCTCGTCGTCGGGGCCGGGACCCGGCCGTCCCCCGAGGCCGATGCGCCGATGGGCAACGGGCGGGCGATCGCCGTTCTTGCGGCGCGTGAAGGGGCGGACGTGACGTGCGCGGATGTCGACCAGGCAGCAGCCGAAGAGACGGCGCGCCTAGTCGAGCAGGAGGGTGTGAAGGCGCACGTGGTCGTCGCCGACGTCACCGACGCCGACGCTTGCCGCACCGTGGTCGACGAGACCGTCTCCGCCCTCGGCGGACTGGACGGTCTGGTGCTCAACGTGGGCATCGCTGCGGGGCGGCGTCTCGCTGACACGACGGTCGACCAGTGGGACTACACCTTCGCCGTCAACCTGCGCTCGCACTTCCTGATCTGTCAGGCGGCCCTCCCCGTCATGGAGGAGGGATCGGCGATCGTCTTCATCGCGTCGGTCGCCGGCATCAGCGCCGGCAGCCAGATTCCCTCCTATGACGCGTCGAAAGCCGGAATCTTCGGCCTCAGCCGTCACGTCGCCATGGAGGGCTCTCGCCAAGGGGTGCGGGCCAACGTCGTTGCGCCCGGGCTGATCGACACCCCGCTCGGCCGGCTGGCGACCGCGGGGCGGCCCAACCGGGCCAAGACGCCAGTGCCTCTGGGCCGCCAAGGCACCGCCGAAGAGGTGGCGGCGCCGGTGGTCTTCCTGCTGTCGAATGACGCGGCCTACGTCACCGGCCAGGTTCTCGCCGTCGACGGCGGACTCTCGATGCGCTGAGGCTTGTCAGCCGGCGGCGACTCGATCGAGATCGTCGGCCACGACGACCTCTCCGTCGAAGACGGACGCGGCGATGGCACGCCACTCGTCCTCGTTGCCCGGAGGGATTGGCGGGACGCAATGGGTGAGGACAAGCGTGCCGACTCCTGCGCGCTTGGCGGTGTCGGCGGCTTGTTCCACCGTCGAGTGGTAGTCACACACGTCGACCAGGCGCTGCACGCCGACTGAACGCAGCAGGTCGTCGCGGATCACGGTCGCGACCAGAACGTCGGCTCCGTGGGTGAGCCGGTCGAGCCTCTCGCACGGGACGGTGTCACCCGCCAGGACGACGGCGTGACCATCGTGCTCGACGCGGTAGGCGACGGT
>JAFASB010000370.1 GCA_019244985.1 Acidimicrobiia bacterium
GTTCGGGCGGCGCACTCTCTGAGCTTGATGACGTAAGGCGGCCCGGCAGTTCCGGCGCGGAAAGCATGGCATCGCGTTGGGACGCGCTCGCGCAGGCAAGCGCGTGGACGGAGCGCTCGCCACCGCCGATCGCCCGTTCTTGCTGCAGGTCTCAGCGCTGCAGCGGCGTCAACCTGGGCGGCTTCCGAGTGCTCGATGGCGGCTGCGTGCTTAGGGGATCAGCAAAGTCCGAATAGCCAGTAGAGGAGAGAGTTCCTCGGGTTTGGCAGCATGAGCACGCGCCAGAACGCTTGCTGCCGCGCACTTCCGCCTCGTCGCGGAGTCGCAGGTCCCGCCCGGCTTCCACCGCGGAGACAATCTCCAACGGGGCCGTGATCGCGATCGTGACCTTTCTGCCGACGCCTCATCACGAGCCCAAGCTATGAACTACGAAGAAACCTGAAGTAGAACGCGCCGAATAGGAGGACGACGCCGACGTTGGCTGCAAGCCGCTCCCAAAACCAGGTCTTGCCTCTGAAGAACAGCAGGTCCGATGCCACCACGACAGCCGCCATCACCAGTACGTACAGCACGCCGCCCATCAGCCGCTTCCTCCCACGCACGTTGTCGCGCACGGTCTAAGCGTCGCACCCGTCAGGCGCTCTGTATCAGCATCTGCCGAGCACGCGACACAGCGCTATGCCATGCGACGATGAATCCGACGGGACGTGCACTGGGGTAATCAGCGAGATCCACGGACGCGCCCATCGCAGGCTCCTCCGCTGGGAGCACACGGCCCTGCGGAGCGGACGACGACCTGATGTCGCAGCGCAGACGCGGGGTCCAGGGCGGCTAACCGGCGTGCCGGCGTCGGCCCGATCGACTCCCACCGCGCGCTGAGCGACGCTGGAGCCACCAGCCTCCCAAGATCAGTACTGCGCTGAGCAGCAGGAGCCGGAGCAGTCCCAAGCCGGTGAACGCCAGCACCGAGTTGGGATTCGTGGGCGAGAACAGGGGGGCGTCGCCCCGGAGGAAGTTTGCCCCGAGGACCGCAACCGGCACCTCAAAGGAGCTGCAGGCCGACTCGGCGCCAGCTACGACCGCGCACACCAGGTAGCGGCCGGGATCGACGTGGGGAACCACAAAGCCCACCGACCCGCCGCCCGCGCCGGGTGCCCCACAACCCATCGAGGCACTACCGGCGGTTGTCGCCACGAGCGGCGTCCCGCCGAAGGTAATGGTGATGGTCGCGTTCAGCGGTGCGTGGGTCACCGTGGCGAGGACCGTCGCCCCCGGAGACGCCGACGGCGGGCTCAGACTCATACCGAGCTGCAGCGCTCCACCGAGACCGGTGGTTGTCGGACACGGCACCGTGGTCGTGGAGCCACTGGTCCCTGGTGCGGTCGACGTTGGGGGCGCGGACGAGGTGGTCGCGCCGGGGACCGACGAGGGCGGCACCGGGGCCGTGGAAGTGGTGGTCGCCCCCGGAACCGACGAAGGCGGCACCGTGGTGGTCGAACAGGTGTCGAATGGATAGGAACACGTCTGGGCTTTCGACGGTGACGCCATCCACGCGATGCCCGTAATCATGCCTGCCATCGCGGCCACTACGACGAGCGCCCGCGCCCCAACCCCTTGCCGCATGGGTCCTCCTCCATTGCGGTGCCGCCGACGCCAACCGACGGTTGCCTTATGTGGCGAATGCCTCGTCTACCCCATTCGCGCCACTACCAACCCCCCAGCGCCTTCGGCCATCTGGGACGAACGGCCTGCGGAGGCTCGGCCATCCATACATTCCGTCGTTCACGTTGGCGGCCGAGATCACCGGGAGGGGGCCCTAGCCGTCGCTTACGGAGTGAGCGCGCCGGATCGCCCGCTACGGGTGCGTCACCAGCGATGTCCCGCCGCCAGGAACGACGGCGTGGCAACCCGATCCGAGCCGGCGATCTCGCGTTCACCTAGGTACAGCTGGGACGTGGCGTCGCCTGTCAGCCTTGATCCCTCAGGCCGTGATTCCGGCGACGGTGTGGTTCCGCGGCGACCGGTCGTATCGGTGAGTCAGACAGTGCCTGACTGGGGCTGGCGGTCGTAGCTGACGGTCGTCAGGCCCGGGCGGTCAGCGCCGTACCTGGCGATCTCGGCGGGGAGGTTCAGGGGCTTCACCGTCGCCCTCGCCCGCTTGAGGTCGTCGTCGATGAGCTCGGCGGGCACCAGCCAGCTGACCTCGAACTCGATGCCGTCGGGGTCCTTGGCATAGAGCGCTTTCGTGGTGCCGTGGTCGGACGCGCCGACGAGAGCACCCAGGCTGCCGAGGCGCCGGCCGACCTCCTCGAGCTCGCCGAGCGTCTCCACCTCCCACGCCAGGTGGTACAGCCCGACCGTGGCGCGGCCCGCCGGATTGTCACCGGCGCTGTCGCCGATCTCGAACAGGCCGAGGTCGTGGTCGTTGTTGCCGCCCGGGGCGTTGAGGAAGGCGGCGCCCGGCAGCTGTGTGTTGACGCTGAAGCCCAGGGCCTCCTCGTAGAACTTCACCGACCGCTCGACGTTGCGGACGTACAGGACGGCGTGGTTGAGACGCTTGACGGCCATAGCGGTCGGTTCAACGTCGCCCGAGCGGGGATTATGCCCGGCGGCGCAGCACCCAGAGCGAGCCGCAGCGGGCGTGGGCGACGTCGGAGAACAGACCCGACTCGAGCGCCCGTGTGTAGATCTCGTACGGCGGCCGGCCGCCGTCGGCGGGATCGGGGAACACGTCGTGGATCGCCAGGAATCCCCTCCGCGCCACCTTGGGCGACCATGTCTCGTAGTCGAGGTGGGCGGGCTCCGACCCGTGCCCTCCGTCGATGAACACCATGCCGAGCGGCGTCTCCCAGTGCGCGCCGACGACGGGCGACGGGCCCACCACGGCGATCACCGAGTTCTCGAGACCAGCCTCCTCGATCGTGCGCCTGAAGAACGGGAGCGTGTCCATGCGCCCGGTCCGTTCGTCGACGAGCTGCGAATCGTGGTGCTCCCACCCGGCCTGGTTCTCCTCCGACCCGCGGTGGTGGTCGACCGTGTAAAGCACGGTCTTCTTCTCCTGGGCGGCGGCGCCGAGGTACACGCCCGACTTGCCGCAGTAGGAGCCGATCTCGAGCAGCGGCCCGACGTCGGCCGCGGCCAGGCCGACGCGGTACAGCGCCAGGCCCTCCTCGGGAGGCATGAACCCGATCGCGGCCTCGGCGACCTGCCGCAGCCGGTCCTGCAACGGGCTAACCCGGGACGCCGCTGCGTCCGTCGAGGGCGGGCTCGTCCTCGAGGACCTCGGGGTGGTGCTTGAACATCAGCTCGTTGAAGATGACGAACTTGAGGACCCACAGCACGCCGAAGGCACCGACGTTGGTGGCCT
>JAFASB010000385.1 GCA_019244985.1 Acidimicrobiia bacterium
GTGTTCCGCCGCATTCTCCTTTTCGTTGCCGTCATCGGTCTGGGCTTCATCGTCGCCCGTAGTCGCCGCGCCGCCATCGAGCCCCAGGTTCTCGTACTGCCGGCATGGGTGGACGCCGTCAACGGCGAGTGTCCGCCGACCCACCCCGTGAAGGCCAAGCTCTCGAGCGGGATCTTCCACGTGCCCGGCGGGGCGATGTACGCCCGCACCAAGCCCGACCGCTGCTACCGAGACCCCGCCGCCGCCGAATCCGACGGCCTGAGACCCGCCAAGCGCTAAGAGCCAAACCGCAAAAACCTCTCCGAAGTTGGTCGCGCGCTCCGCTTCTTCCCGTTTGTCGAGCCGAATTTGAAGATCGGAGAGCTATTGGGGCGGCGGGTCTGCTGCGCGGGTTTCGTTGTCATACCCCCTCGGCATTCTGGGGGCCATGAACAGCAGGCTGACCATTCCCGATCGGCTGCTCGAGGCAGCCATCGGCAAGACGACTCGCATCATCGACTACCGGGCGTCAGCCTGGCTGTACGGGCTCGACGGCGTCCCCGAACTCCATCCCGAGTTCTCGGTAGCGCATGGTGCGTGGACGCGAGGGCCGTTCGACCACCAACGGCGTCGCATTGACGATCTGGAGATCGTCGAGATTGGAGGGATGCCCGTCGCGTCGGTCAGCCAAACGTTGGTCGACCTCGCCGCTGTCGTCGATCTGGACATCGTCGAGCGGGCCACCGAGTCAGCGCTGCGACGTCGCCTCGTCGAGGAGGCCGCTCTCCGGGAATTCGCCGATCGGTGGGCGTTCCATCGGCACGGCGTTCCAGGTCTTCGCGAGGTCCTGGACCGGAGGCGCCCCGGAGAAGCGCCGACCGCAAGCGACCTCGAGACGCTCAACCTCCAGGTGTGGCGAACCGACCCTCGAATCCCGCGACCGGAGCGGCAATGGCCGGTGTTTGACGAACACGGACAGTTCGTTGCGTTCGCCGACTTCGGGTTCCCGCCCCGGCTGTTCGTCGTCGAAGACGACGGCTTGGGGACGCACGGCTCACCGGACGAGCTGCAGTACGACCTCAATCGCCAGAACTCCATCAGCGATGCCGGCTATGGCTTCCGGCGTTTCACCTATGCCGACGTCACAAGGCGTCCGAAGTACGTCTGTCGGGAGACGCGCCGCGGATTGGTCGCCGCACCATTTGCCCGTTTACCTCTCCGATTCTGAATATGG
The DNA here is from genome assembly GCA_019244985.1 of Acidimicrobiia bacterium. Taxonomy (GTDB): domain Bacteria; phylum Actinomycetota; class Acidimicrobiia; order Acidimicrobiales; family AC-14; genus CADDZP01. The sequence goes on from JAFASB010000385.1 coordinate 1,214, forward strand.
ACGCTCAGAACGGTCACATTCGGAGCACCACACCAACTTCGGAGAGGTTTTGGGGGCGTCAGCTCTCGGAGACCGGGTGGACCCGGATCACTCCCGGGGACGAGCGGAGCTCGTCGATCACCTGGGGTGGGACCGGGTTGTCGACGGCGAGGACCATGAGGGCGGCCTCGCCCGCGGGTGACTTGCCGAGGGCCATGTCGGAGATGTTGACGCCGCCGTTGCCGAGGATGGTGCCGACCATGCCGATCATTCCCGGCGTGTCGTCGTTGCGGATCACCAGCATGTGGTGGGCAGGCGGGACGTCGGTCGTGTGGCCGTCGACCATGACGATCCGGGGCTCGCTGTTCTTGCCGGCCAAGGTGCCCGCGACGGCGTGCTCGCCGCCGCGCAGGGTGATGAGATTGACATAGTCACGGGCCGCCGACGACGTCGTCTCCCGCACCTCGACGCCGCGCTCCTCGGCCAACTGCGGGGCGTTGACGTAGGACACGGGCTCTTCACTTCCGGCGCGGAGCAGGCCTTTCAACACGGCCAACGTGAGGATCCGCGTGTCGTAGTCGGCGAGCTGGCCCTCGTAGCTGATCTCGAGCGAGCCCGGGAGTCCGTCGGCGAGCGACGCGTAGATCGACCCCAGCCGTTCGGCCAGCGGCAGGAAGGGCCGCACGGTCTCGGACGCCTCGGTGGCGCTCACGTTGACGGCGAACGGCACGAAGTCGCCTCCCAGCGCCAGCAGCACCATCTCGGCGATCGTGTCGCCGGCCTTGTCCTGCGCCTCGCGCGTCGACGCGCCCAGATGCGGTGTCACGACGACCGAGTCGAGCTCGAACAACGGCGAGGACGTCGTCGGCTCCTCGGCGAACACGTCGAGGCCGGCGCCGGCGACGACACCGGAGCGCACCGCCTCGGCCAGCGCGTCCTCGTCGACGATGCCGCCGCGCGCGGTATTGACCAACCGCAAGCCGGGCTTCGCCTGCGAGAGCAGGTCCTTGCCGATGATCCCGAGTGTCTCCGGCGTCTTCGGCAGATGCACGGTCAGGAAGTCGGCGACGCGGACGAGCTCCTCGAGCGACATCAGGTCGACACCCATCTGCCGGGCCCGGTCCTTCGACACGTACGGGTCGTAGGCGACCAGTCGCATGCCGAACGCGAGGGCCCGCTGCGCGACCAATGCGCCGACGCGCCCGAGGCCGACGACACCGAGTGTCTTGCCGTGCAGCTCGACGCCCTCCCAGCGCGACCGCTCCCACTTCCCCGCCTTCAGCGCCGCGTGCGCCTGGGGGATGTTGCGGGCCTGGGCCAGAAGCAGCGCCATCGCCTGCTCGGCCGCCGAGAGGATGTTCGACTGCGGTGCGTTGACGACCATGACACCGCGCCGGGTCGCCGCAGCGACGTCGACATTGTCGACGCCAATGCCTGCGCGCCCGACGACGATGAGGTCCTGTGCCGCGGCGAGCACGGGCTCGGTGACCTTGGTCGCCGATCGGATGATCAGCGCGTCCGCGCCGGGCACTGCGGTGAGCAGGTCCTCGGGCGAAAGACCCAGCCGCACGTCGACCTGGTGGCCGGCCTCTCGCAGACGCCCGAGGCCGCCCTCAGCAATCTCTTCGGTGACGAGTATCCGTGCCACACGTCATCCTCGCGCATGCCTGCCAGCACCCCCGTAGAGAACAGTGCTGGCGCCATCCCCTGAGCGACCGACCTGGCGTACCGTTCGAAGTCGTGACCGCCGCCCTTCTGCGGGCGCGAGCGGAGTTGCGGGCCCGCCGACGCTCCTGGGTGGCGCTCGCCGCGCTCATCGGCTTGGGCGCGGCAGCCGTCCTCGCCGCGATCGCCGCCGGCCGCCGCACCGACACGGCGTATCCCCGCTTCGTTGCCGACCACCGCGCGGGCGACGTCCAAGTCTTCCCGCCGTTCACACCCGAGTACGCCCAGGTCGACTACGGCGCCGCGTCTCGCCTCCCCCAGGTCCGGCTGAGTGCCCGCGTCGTGTTTCTCGCCACGACTGACTCCAACCTCGCCCTCCTCGCGCCAGAGGACGCGACATACGGGCGGCTCATCGACCAGCCCAAGGTCCTCCGGGGACGGATGCCGAGGGCGGACGAGCTCGGCGCAGCCGCCATCCCGTTCACCGTTGCGAACAGCCGCCACCTCCGTGTTGGGAGCCGCCTGACAGTCCAGGTCATCTCACCTTTGCCCACCGACACCCCGCCCGGTCCCCCCGTCGCGGTCACCTTGCGAGTCGTCGGCATCGAAGCGACGCCCGGGGAATTTCCGCCGCAAACCCCCCTGGCCTCCGGGGACCATTTCCTTATCAGCCGCGCCCAGGGCCAAGCGCTTGCCACGCGCGTTCCACCCTTCGAAGTGCTTGTCCTCAGTCTGCGCCGAGGCGCTGGCGACGTCGCCGCTGTTGAGAACGGCCTGAACCGGCTCAGCGACGGACGACCGATCCTCTCGAACGCATACGCCCCCCAAGCGGCGAACGTGCAACGATCCCTCCACCTCCAGGCGGTCGCCCTCTGGGTCGTCGGCGGTCTTCTTGGACTCGTCTTGCTCTTGGTCGCCGGCCAGCTCCTCGCCCGGCAGAGCTTCCTCGAGGCATCGGACAACGCAACTCTCGCCGCCCTCGGGATGACAGCCGATCAGCTGTGGATGGTCGGACTGATCCGCGCGGCCGCCGTCGGAGCAGGCGCCGCGGTGGTGGCTGCGCTAACGGCAATCGCGCTGTCGCCACTCACACCGCTCGGCACTGCCCGTACAGCCGAGCCCCATCCAGGCATCGCGGTGGACCCGCTCGTGCTGGGCGTGGGTGCGGTCGTGCTCGTCATCGCCGTGGTCGCCGCCGCCGCCGTGCCGACATGGCGGCTGTCCCGTGTGGTCGCGGCGGGCGGCGGGGACGCCGCGGACGTGGAGCCCGCGCGCAGGAGCCTTGCGGCAATCCTCGTGCCTGGGGTGCTGCCGCCGACGGCCGGCGTGGGTGTCCGCATGGCGCTGCAGCCGGGCCGGGGCCGGAGTACCGTTCCCGTCCGCTCCTCGCTGACCGCCGTCTCCGTCGCCCTGGCCGCGCTCGTCGCAGCGGTCACGTTCGGAGCCAGCCTCGGTCACATGCTGAGCACGCCGCGGCTGTACGGATCTTCGTGGGACGCCGTGGTCACGACGACGAGCGCACTCGACATCGCCCCAGCCGTGCCGGCGATCGCCGCCGACCATCATGTATCTGCAGTCGCGATCGCCGACACGGGAACACCTCTCGCCATAGGTGGGCAGAAGGTCGACGGGCTCGTGCTCAAGCCGGTACGCGGCCTCATGCAACCGACGGTCGTCGCGGGTCGAGCGCCGACCGCGACAGGAGAGCTCTTACTCGGCACCAAAACGCTGCACCGCCTCCGCCGCGCCATCGGCGACCAAGTCACCGTGCAGATCACTGTCGTGGGTCCCCACCCGGTGCGCTTCCGCATCGTTGGGAGTGGTGTGCTGCCTCCAACCAGCGACGCCGGCCAACTCGGCGAGGGCGCTGCAATGACATATGACAGCGAGCTGCGCCTGGCGCCCCCGGGCATCACCATCCCGGTGTCGTCCACGGCCTTCGTCCGTTTCGCCCCAGGCGCCAACCGACGGGCAGCCATGGCCGCCCTCGCCCGGGACAGCGGGGACGGCTACGCGGTGCTCGTGCCTCCCAAACCCACCGACATCGTGAACTTCGGCCGCGTCTCGAGCCTGCCTGTCGTCGTTGCCATCCTGCTGGGCCTGCTCGCTGCGGCCACACTCGCCCACACCCTCGTGACATCGATCCAGCGGCGGCGGCGCGACCTCGCCGTCCTCAAGACGCTCGGGTTCTTGCCCAGCCAGGTTCGCAGGGCCGTCGCGTGGCAAGCGACGTCGTTCTGCGCTGCCGCCCTCGTTATTGCCATCCCGGTCGGCGCGGTCGTCGGCCGATGGGCATGGGACGTGTTTGCTCGCCAGATCGGCACCATTGCCGAACCCGTGGTCCCGCCTGTCGCGCTCTTGGTGCTCGTGCCCGCCAGCGTCCTGCTCGCGAACCTTGTTGCCGCGACACCTGCATTCGTCGCGGGCCGCATCCTGCCGGCGCCACTTCTCCGCACTGAATAGGGGCGCCTAGCTCAGCAACTTGTTGATGCGATTGAGGCCCTCTTCGAGGTCGTCGTCGCCCAACGCGTAGGAGAGGCGCATGTAGCCGGGGGCGCCGAACGCCTCACCCGGAACGATGGCGACGCGGGACTCCTCGAGGATGACCTCGGCCAGTTCGATTGTCGACGCCGGACGGCGAGGGCCGAGCTCGCGGCCCAGCGCGCCCTCGAACGAAGGGAAGGCGTAGAAGGCCCCGTGGGGTTCGACGCACGACACGCCCGGGATGGCGCCGAGCAGCTCAACCATGCGCGTGCGCCTGCGGTCGAAGGCCTGCCGCATGTCTTCGGCGGCATCCATCGGGCCCTGGAGCCCGGCCACCGCGGCCGCCTGAGCGACGTTGTCGACGTTCGAGGTGGCGTGCGACTGCAGGTTGACGGCAGCGCCGATGACGTCGGTCGGCCCGACCATCCAACCCACGCGCCAGCCGGTCATCGAGTACGTCTTCGACACGCCGTTGATGACGACGCTGCGCTCGGCCAGCTCGGGCACCCGGGCGACGATCGACGTGAACTCGACGTCGCCGTACACCAGGAGTTGGTAGATCTCGTCGGTGACCACCCACAGGTCGTTGTCGGCGGCCCAGCGACCGATCGCCTCGACCTCGTCGCGGGGGTAGACGGCACCCGTCGGGTTGCACGGCGAGGCGAAAAGCAGCACCTTCGTGCGCGACGTCCGCGCCGCCTCCAGTTGTTCGACGGTCGCCCGGAAGCCGTTCCCCTCATCGGTTGCGACCGGGACCGGGACGCCGCCAGCCAGTCGGATCGACTCCGGATAGGTCACCCAGTACGGGGCGGTGAACAGCACCTCGTCGCCCGGGTCCAGCAGGGTGGCGAACGTGTTGTAGAGGGCCTGCTTGGCGCCGTTGGTGACGAGCACCTGCGCGGCGGTGACCGGCATGCCGAGGTCACCGGCGGTCTTGTCGGCGACCGCGGCCCGCAGCTCGGGCAGACCGCCCGTGGGCGTGTAGTGGTGGAAGCGGGGTTCGGCGCACGCCTTCTTTGCCGCCTCGACGATGTGGGCGGGCGTCGGGAAGTCGGGCTCGCCGGCACCGAAGCCGATGACATCATCCCCCGCCGCCTTCAGCGCCTTGGCCCGGGCGTCGATCGCCAGGGTCGCCGACTCCTCGATTGAGCCGACCCGCTGTGAGATGCGTGAGTGCGCCATGGTCGATTTCGCTTCCGTTGGTGTTTTCCCAATACTGGGGTTATGGCTTCCGACGTGCCCGAGATCCAGCTGCCGCCCGAACTGCGGCCCACCGACGGCCGCTTCGGATCGGGGCCGTCAAAGGTCCGGCAGGAGGCGGTGGCTGCCCTCGCCGCCGCCGCTCCAACCTACCTGGGCACGAGCCACCGTCAGCCAACAGTCAAGAACGTCGTGCGCCGCTTGCGCGAAGGGCTGACGCAGCTGTTCGGGCTCCCCAACGGCTACGAAGTCGTGCTCGGGAACGGCGGCACAACGGCGTTCTGGGACGCGGCCGCCTTCGGGCTCGTCGAACGGCGCGCCCAGCACCTCAGCTTCGGCGAGTTCTCGTCGAAGTTCGCGGCTGTGACAGCTGCCGCTCCGTTCCTCGAGGCGCCCCAGGTCATCGAGTCTCCAGCGGGGACCCACCCGGAGCTGGAAGCAAGCGGTGAGGTCGACACCTACGCCTTCCCGGCCAACGAGACGTCGACCGGCGTCGCCATGGAGGTCCGTCGTCCTGAAGGCGCCGAGGGCCTCGTGCTCGTCGACGCAACGTCGGCC
>JAFASB010000444.1 GCA_019244985.1 Acidimicrobiia bacterium
CGCCAGGGCGTTCTCCCAGGCGAAGACGACGTCGGCGCCGGCCGTCTTTGCCTCGACGATCTGTTGGGTGTAGTTGGCCTGGTTGTTCTGCACCGGGTAGTCGCCCACGATCTGCATGCCGGCGGCCTTGACGACGCGTTCGAACTCGTCGCGCCCCGGCTGCCAGTTCGAGCTGTTGCGCCACAGCACGGCGACCTTGTGGCCTCGGTACTTCTGCACAGCCAGCTGGCCGAACACGTGGCCCATCTGTTCGACCGACGGCAGGGCGCTGAAGCTGTAGCGCAGCCCCTCCGACCCGCGCTGCACGGCGACGTGGTGCAGGTACAGCTCGTGGTTCTGCTCGGCCCAGACCCGCACGGCCGGGATCTGGTCGAAGCCGATACCACCGAGCAGGATGAATGTGTTCTCGTCCTTGCACGTCTGGGCGGCGGTAACGGCGTTGGCCGGCATGTATGAGTCGTCCTGCCAGTCGACCTTGAACTTGCGCCCGAAGATGCCGCCATGGTCGTTGAGGTTCTGCCAGAAGACGTTGATGTCGCTCTTGCCGATGTTGAACGCCGGCCCGAAGGTGAGTGCCGCGTGGCCGCACAGCGTGATCTGGTTGTCGGTGATCCCGACGGTGTCGTCGGCCCCGCTGTAGAGCTTGGCGGCGGCCGGCAAGTTGGCCTCAGCGGCGGCGATGGACGCCGCGCCGCCACCGGTCGTCGCGCCACCGGCACCGCTCCGCCCGCGCGCACTCGTGACGGCGTTGGCGGCTCCACCTCCGGACGAGCCGCCCGCCACGGGCCCCGCCACACCGCTGCCGGTGTCGACGCCGCTTTGGGTGCTGCCGCCCGCCGCACCCTGCGCGGCCAGGCTCGTCGTCCCGCCGACGACCTGCGGCGTGGGGGTGATCGCCAGCGAGTACACGGCGTAGGTGATCGTCCAGATGAGGACGACCGCCGACGTCGTCATCGCCCGGGCGTGGCTGCGGTACTGGGCGACGAGCGAGGAGCCGACCTTGCCCGCTCCTGCGGTGACGGCTGCGGCGACGGGCTGGCCGGCGAGGAGGGCCGCGGCCAGCAGCGCCCCGAGCAGCACCCAGATCCAGGTGCTGGAGCGATGGCCGGGGAGGGTGCGCACGGTGGTCCGCGGCGTCTCGCTCGCCGCCGGTCCTGTCTGCGAGCTCACGGCCGGCGGGATCGGCGGGGGCGCACTGCCGACGACGTAGGGGGTCGACGTACCGCCGCTTGTTGACGCGGGCAATGGCGACGCCGCTGCCGTCGGTTCGGACAAGGGCGCGGGGGCGGCCGTGGCCGCCGGCTGCGGCACGGGTGTTGCCGACGAGCTGGCCGCGGCCGGTGCCGTCCACGTCGCGTTGGCCGCCGTCAGTGTCTTGTCGAAGGTGATCGACCACGTCGCCCCCGGGTCGGGGATGGGAACGATGGCGGCGCCGGTGTTGCCGTGCCCGGCCCAGAACGGGACGAGGCGGCCGAGGTCGAAGGTCCACGAGCCGTCGGCGGCGCGATGGCCGACCGACGAACCCTGCGAGCAGTCGAACGCCGGCGGTTTGCTGGGGTCGAACTGGGCCGGGAGCTCCGACGTCAGCACGCAGGCCTGCAGGAGACCCGTCGACGCGTTGACGTCCGGCGTCGTCTGGCCGGTGGCCGGCGTCATCGTCAGCGAGGAACCGGTCACGGATGCACCCTGCGGCAGGCCGTCGAGGGCCAGGTGCACGAACGAGCGGGCCAGCTCGGAGCCGGCGACCGCGCCCACGTGCACGTTGAGCGTGTCCTTGTTGTAGGGGTCCACCGGCGTGTCGACGACGTAGTCCTGGCGGTCGGTGGCGACGGCATCGGTGTGCGGTGCCGCATCGGTGGCGGCGCGCGCCCGCGCCGGCGCCCCGAACACGTTGGCGCCGGCGAGCACCGCACAAGCCAGGGCCAGAAGAGCGAGGACGCGGCGCAACCGCGAGTTCACGTTCACGAGAACCGGGCCCGCAGGACCTTCTTGTCGAACTTGCCGACGCCGGTCTTCGGCACGGCGTCGATCAGCTCGATGCGATCGGGCAGCTGCCACTTCGCGAACCCGTGCTGCTCGAGGTGCGACCGCACAGTGTCGAGGCTCACGCTGGCTCCTGTGCGTGGCACCACGCACGCCAGTGGCCGCTCCTGCCACTTCTCGTCAGGGACGGCGATGACGGCCGCCTCGGCCACGTCGCCCATGGCCATGATGGCGGCCTCCATCTCCACTGAGGAGATCCACTCGCCGCCCGACTTGATGAGGTCCTTGGTGCGGTCGGCAATGACGAAATACCCGTCGGGTGAGCCGACGGCGATGTCGCCCGTCCGGAACCAGCCGTCCTCGCTGAAGCACTCGGCGCCGTCGCCGTGGAGGTAGGTGTCGACGACCCAAGGTCCCCGCACGTAGAGGTCGCCCATCGTCTTGCCGTCCCACGCGACCTCGACACCGTTGTCGTCCCGGATGCAGAGTTCGACGCCCGGCAGCGGCAGGCCGGCTTGGCTGCGAACCACGTCGACGAGGCGCTCGTCATCCCAGTCGACCATGTGGTTCTTGGGCCAGGACACGCTGGCGAGCGGCGACGTCTCGGTCATGCCCCAGGCCTGGGCGACGGGGATGCCGAACTCGCGTCCGTAGCGCTCGATGAGAGCACGCGGCGGCTGGCTTCCCCCCGACACGATGTGTCGGAGGTCGGGCAGCTTGCGCTGCTGAGCTGACAGCTCGTCGGCCACCGTGAGCCAGATGGTCGGCACACCGGAAGCAACCGTCACGCGCTCCGTCGCGAGCAGGTCGACAATCGCGGCCGGATCGAGCGACCCGGCAGCGAACACCTGCTTGGCGCCGACGGCCGTCGCCGCGTGGGGCACACCCCATGCGTTGGCATGGAACATCGGCACGATCGGCAGCACGCAGTCCTGGGGCCCCAGGCCGAAGCCGGCGGCCGAGGTGACGGCGAAGGAGTGCAGCACCGTCGAACGGTGCGTGTAGACGGCGCCCTTGGGCCGCCCTGTCGTCCCCGACGTGTAGCAGAGGCCCAGCGGCGTGCGTTCGTCGATGTCGGTACGGGGATAGGACGTAGGTGCGTCCGCGATGAGGTCCTCGTAGGCGACGACATTCGGCAACGAGGTGTCGGGCACGGTGTCGCCGAGCACGACGATGTGGTCGACGGTTGGCAGTTCGCCGACCTTCTCGAGCAGCGGGACCAGGTCGGAGTCGACGAAGATCGCCCGGTCCTTGGCGTGGCCGATGATGTAGGCGAGGTCGTCGGCGGACAGGCGCAGGTTCAGCGTGTGCAGCACGCGCTTGGTGCACGGCACCGCGAAGTAGAGCTCGAGGTGCCGGTAGCTGTTCCAGGCCAGCGTGGCGACCGGCGCCTGTTCGTCGAGGCCCAAGTGGTCGAGCGCGTGCATGAGCTGCTGGGCCCGGCCGGCGAACGCTTCGTAGGTCGTGCGATGGACGTCGCCCGACTCGAAGCGGGTCACGATCTCGACGTCGCCGAAGTGCGTCGGAGCGTGGCTGAACAGCAGCCAGGCGTTGAGGGGCACGTCCATCATGGCTGCGGGCAACCTCCCGACCGCGGGTGGGCGAGGAAGAACTGGTAGGCGGCGCTCGTCACGTCAGGGCCAAGGGGGTCGGTGAACGCGGCGGCAGGATCGCCCCCCGGATAGGCGTGGGCCAGCCCGTGCACGGTCCACGAGTCGACGAGGTCGCAGCCGTGGGCGTCCGCGTAGCGCTGCACGGTGTAGGGGTACGTGCCCTGGAAGCCGACGACGCCGCCGATGCAGGGGAAGTTGCGCGCTTGGATGCAGGGGTCGCCGCTGCCGGGCTTGGGCGTCTGGTCGAAGCCATAGTTCGTCGTGGTGGCGGGGAGTCGGGAGACCGAGCCGTTGGCGACGCCGTCGTCGGCCACGTCGTCGGTCCCCAGCCACTGCTGCACCATCGCCGCGCCCATCGCATAGTTGTTGAGAACGTCGGCGGTGCCCTGGACCGCGAACACCGGCATTGGACGGGCGTAGGCGCCCATCGCCCGATAGGCGAGTTGGCCCGAGGAGTCGCCGCAGTCGCTGTACGCGCATCCGGCGTCGACGCCGATGGCCGCGTAGAGGTCGGGGTAGGCGGCGCCCATGTTGACGGCCATATCGGCGCCCGCGGAGATGCCTTCGACATAGACACGGTCGGGATCGATCTGCTGGTCCGCGATCACCTGGCGCGTTATGCCGGCGATGGCGGCCGCCTCGCCGCTGTCACGCGTCTCGTTCTGAGGAAGGAACCAGTT
>JAFASB010000220.1 GCA_019244985.1 Acidimicrobiia bacterium
TTGTCACCCCGCCCCATCCACCGGGACGCCGCCAGCGCCGCCGCCTCGGTGACTCGGACCAGCTCCATGGCCAGGTTGCGATCGGGTGCCTGCTTCTCTGCCGCGGTCATATTTCGGGACCCTACCCGTAGAGTTCGTGCGTGCGACGGTCTGCAGTCGCAGCGGCATGCGTGGCCTCTGCACTCGTTGGATTCGGGGTCGCCGCCGTCGTGTGGCCGGGCCGCACGACGGCCGCGGCGCCGTCAGGACGCAAGGGCGCCGTGGTCCGCGTCGACACCGACCAGAAGGTGGTGGCGCTCACCTTCGACGACGGACCCGACCCCCGATGGACGCCGCGGGTGCTGCAGCTCCTCCGCCAGTACCACGCCCACGCCACGTTCTTCGAGGTCGGCCTCAACGTCACCGCTCATCCCGACCTTGTGCACGACGTCCTCACGGACGGCAACGAGATCGGTGACCACACGTGGGACCATCCCGACCTGGAGCTGATGCGCGCCGACCAGGTCGGCCAGGAGATCACCCAGGGAGCCGACGCCATCACCAAGGTGGGCGGCCCCACTCCCAAGTACTTCCGGCCGCCGAAGGGCCTGACCGACGAGGCCGTCGGCGTCCTCGCCAACGCCAACCAGTACCGGACGATCTTCTGGGACCTGTGCCTCGAGCGCTTCGTCGACCACACACCCGACATGCGCGACGCCGTCGACGACATGCTCACGCGGGTCAGGCCTGGCTCGATCATCCTTGCCCACGACGGCGGGATCCCGGACCGTACGAAGACGATGCAGACCCTCCCGATGCTCCTCGAGGGTCTCAAGGCCCGCGGCTTCAAGATGGTCGACGTCACCACCCTGCTCGGTGACGCGCAGCATTTGAATCGATAGGGCATCTGAATCGTTGACGGGCATACTGATCGCATGAGTCAGAGGGACGAATGGCGGGGCGCGTTCGACGCCGCACCCAAACGAGACGTGGACGCCGAGACCATGTCCGGCGTTCCGCTCGAACCCGTCTACGGCCCCGAAGACGGGAGCTTCCCGGGTCAGTATCCGTACACGCGCGGCCCGTACGCGTCGATGTACCGCTCGAAGTTGTGGACGATGCGGATGTTCGCGGGCTTCGGCACGGCCGAGGACACCAACGTCCGCTTCCGCGAGATCCTGCGGGCCGGTGGCGACGGGTTGTCGACGGCCTTCGATCTACCGACGCTCATGGGGCGTGACTCCGACGACCCGCACAGCCTCGGCGAGGTCGGCCGGTGCGGTGTCGCGATCGACACGCTGGCCGACATGGAGGACCTGTTCGAGGGGATCGACCTGGCCGACGTCACGACATCGATGACGATCAACTCGCCCGCCGCCATCCTCCTCGCCATGTACGTGGCCGTGGCCGAGAAGGCGGGCGCCGGCCGTCAGCAGCTGGGCGGCACCATCCAGAACGACATCCTGAAGGAGTACCAGGCCCAGAAGGAGTTCGTGTTCCCGCCCCGGCCGTCGATGCGAATCGTCACCGACATGATCCGGTTCTGCCAGGCCGAGATGCCGCGCTGGCACCCCGTGTCGATCTCCGGCTACCACATCCGGGAGGCGGGCTCGACGGCGGCCCAGGAGCTGGCGTTCACGCTCGCCAACGGCTTCGCGTACGTCGAGGCGGCGGCCGCGACGGGTCTGCCCGTCGACGACTTCGCGCCCCGCCTGTCGTTCTTCTTCAACGCCCACATCGACTTCTTCGAGGAGATCGCCAAGTACCGCGCCGCGCGCCGCATCTGGGCCCGGTGGCTTCGAGAGCGCTACGGCGCAGAGAACCCGCGGTCGTTGCAGCTGCGCTTCCACACCCAGACGGCGGGCGTTTCGCTGACCGCCCAGCAGCCGGAGGTCAACATCGTCCGCACGGCGATCGAGGCACTGGCTGGGGTCCTCGGCGGTACCCAGAGCCTGCACACCAATTCGATGGACGAGGTGCTGGCGCTGCCCACCGAGCGAGCGGCGCGCATCGCCCTTCGCACGCAGCAGGTCATCGCCCACGAGACCGGTGTTCCTCTCGTCGCCGATCCGCTCGGCGGCTCGTGGTTCGTCGAGGAGCTCACCGACGAGATGGAGCGCCGCGCCGAGGCGGTGTTCGCCCACCTCGACGAGCTCGGCGACGGTTCGATTCTCGAGGGCGTCTACGAGGGCATCGAGAACGGCTACTTCCAGGGCGAGATCGCCGAGGCTGCATACCAGCTCGAGCACAAGATCAACGCCGGACGGCGCGTGGTGGTCGCGGTCAACCGCTTCAACGAGACCGACGAGGGTCCTCTCGACATCCTCCACATCGGCCCCGAGGTCGAGGAGCGCCAGCTCAAGCGCCTCGCCCACGTCAAGGCCGAGCGTGACGACGCCGCCGTGCGGGCCACGCTCGACGGCGTGGCGTCCGGCGCAGCGAAATCCGATGTGAACCTGATGCCAGCGATCCTCGACGCCGCCCGGGCCTACGCGACCGTCGGTGAGGTGATCAACACCCTGGCCGGCGTCTTCGGGCGCTGGACCGAGGACCCCGTCATCTAGGCGAGCGCGACCGGACGAGGCCGGCGACGCCGAGACCGATCAACAGGACGGGCCAGATCCACCGCACGTCCAGGTCCAGCCCTCCGGCGTGGTCGACGAGGAACAGGACGCCAAGCACGATGAACAAGCCGCCGGCCACGAGGGCGCCTGGGTTCGGTGTCTCGCGCATCACTGCGGCAGCACCGGCGCCGGCGGCGGTACGGGTGTGTGGCCAGGGAACGGCGACTCGATGATCTCCGCGCCGCGATCGACGTCGATCTGGCCCGCGCCGACGTCGAGTATGAGATGGACGGTGCCGGCGGCCGGCGTTCCCGAGGTCGTTGCATCGTCGACGTCCAGCCCGTTGTCGTGGCGATCGAACAGCCGGATGTCGCCGGCCCCGGCGTGGGCCTTCACGGTCACGAGCGCCGTCTGCGGGACGACGACGCGCAGGAGCCCGACGCCGAGGCGGGCCCGCACCACCTGCCCTTCTGTGGGGAAGGTGACGTGCGAGAGATCGATCACGACGTCACCCGCTCCGTGCTTGTAGAACGTCCGGACCTCTTCGGCGCTGCTCGGCACCCAATGGCGCTTGCCCCATCCGCCACTCAGCGGGGCGTGGACGACGGAGGCGATGGCCAGGGCAACGGTGAGTACCACGCCGATCGCGATCAGCCCGCCGGAGCCACCAGTCCACGCACTGACGACGAGCGCGAGACCGACGAAGATCACGGCGGCGGCGAGAAACACGGTCACGCTGACCGAAAGGGCGCCGGCGGCGTGCAGCAGCCCGACTGCGCCGCCGCCGATGAGCAGGACGCTCAGGACGATCGCGCTGAGCGAGCGGCCCTTGGGCGGCCGGAGATCGGTGGTGTCCGGACCCCATGACGCGCCGCCGCCACCGCCCGGCGGGGCCGGCGGTGGGGAGTATGGCGGCGGCGGTGGCGAGGGCATCGGCAACGGTTCGGTGGCGTCCGCCACCGCGGCCGTGTCGTCGGTCGCAGTCTCGGCCCGCTCGGTCGCCGGCTCGGTCGCCGCAGGGGGCGGCGGCGCCGGCGTCCACGGGCTCGGTGTCGACGGCGGCGGCGACGCCGGATGCCGGCGCAGGAGCAGCACCCCGATCACGATGGCGATGACGGCGAAGCCGATGCCACCGCCGTGACGGCGGTGCAGGAGGTCACCCGAGAGGATCAGGGCGCCGATGACGATCAGGGCGAGCGGGACCCAGTGGCCGCGGCGCCCGCGCTGCACCCACGCGTCGCCGAGGGACCGATGGTGGCCCTCCTCGGGCAGAAGGATCCACGCGGCCGGGTACAGCAGGACGCCCGCGCCCCCGACGAAGACCAACACGACGAACGCGATCCGGAAGATGACCGGGTCGATGTCGAAATACTCGCCCAGGCCGCCGCAGACGCCGGCCACCACGCGGTCGGTGCGGCTGCGCTGGAGGCGGCGTTGCGGCGGTGCTCCGGGCGGCGGCCCAGGGGGCGGCGGGCCGGGGGGAACGTCGTGCTGACTCTCGGACATGGCTCGATCATGCGGTTCGGGCGGGCGCCTCACAATCGGGGATGACCCTGAGCGCCCTCAGGGTGGGCCCCTGATGCCGTTCGGTCGGAGCCCATGGGATCATCGAAGGACCTTGAGCCCTACCGAGCGCCGCCTCTACCGCAGCACCGACGACCGGATCCTCGCCGGCGTCTGCGGTGGGCTCGCGGAGCACCTCAGCCTGGACTCCCGGGCCGTACGCATCGCCTTCGCCGTCCTGGTCTTCGTTGGTGGCACCGGTCTGATTCTCTACGCCGCCTTCTGGGCGGTCGTGCCGCAGCGGCCCGACACCGAAGGGCTCGCTCGGCCTCGCGACCGATCGCACCGTCGCCGCCCCGACCGCAGCGACCTCATCGCCCTGTGCGTGCTGGCGGGGGGCGTCGTGCTCCTCGTGCGACAGACGGGGTTCTGGATCGGCGACGCCTTCGTGTGGCCGGTCCTCGTGGCGGCCGTGGGTACCGCGCTCATCTGGCACCAAGCCGACGAGTCGCAGCGTCGCCGCTGGGCGGCGTCGGCCCGGGCACCACTCACCGAGCGCCCGGCGCGCGTCGTCGCCGCTCGTCTGGCGGGCGGCGTCGTGCTCGTGGCCGTGAGCGTGGTGTGGCTGCTGATCTCCCAGGACGGCCTTCAGGCCGCGACGAGGGGCCTGCTGGCGGTGTTCGCCGCGGTGGCCGGTCTGGCGCTGATCACCGGGCCGTGGTGGTGGCGACTCGTCCGCGACCTCAACGACGAGCGGCGGGAACGGATCCGCGCCCAGGAGAAGGCCGAGCTGGCGGCTCACCTCCACGACTCGGTCCTGCAGACGCTCGCGCTGATCCAGGGCAAGGCCAGCCAGCCGCGCGAGGTCCAGCGGTTGGCGCGCGCCCAGGAGCGGGAGCTCCGCAGCTGGCTGTTCGGGCGTCCGCAACCCGACGGCACCCAGACGCTCGCCGGCGCCGTCGAAGCAGCTGCGGCCGAGGTCGAGGACATGCACGTCACGTCGATCGACGTGGTCGCGGTCGGCGACGCGCCCCTCGACGAGCGGCTCAGCGCGGTCGTCGCTGCGGCGCGGGAGGCCATGGTGAACGCTGCCAAGTTCGCAGGCGTCGAGCAGGTCCAGGTCTTCGTCGAGGTCGAGGGCGACCGGGTCACGGTGTTCGTGCGCGACCGTGGCGTCGGCTTCGATCCGGCGACCGTCGACAACGACCGGCGAGGCGTCTCGGAGTCCATCGTCGGGCGTATGGCTCGCAACGGTGGGGCAGCGGTCGTCCGGAGCAGCCCCGGGAACGGCACCGAGGTCGAGCTGAACATGACGAGGGTGACGCAGTGACCGCCGACGCGCCGCGACCGCGGGTTTTCATCGTCGACGACCACCAGCTGTTCCGTTCGGGCGTCCGCGCCGAGCTCGGCGACGGCGTCGACGTCGTCGGTGATGCCGACGAGGTTGGCGCGGCCGTCGAGCTGATCACGGAGCGCAGGCCCGACGTCGTGCTCGTCGACGTGCACATGCCCGATGGCGGCGGGCGCGCCGTCATCGAGTCGGTCGCCGCAGTCGACCCGGACATCCGCTTCCTCGCCATCTCGGTGTCCGACGCGGCCGAAGACGTCATCAGTGTGATCAGGGCCGGTGCGCGGGGCTACGTCACCAAGACCATCTCGGGGCCGGAGCTCGCCGACGCCATCCGGCGCGTGGCCGAAGGCGACGCGGTGTTCTCGCCGCGCCTGGCGGGGTTCGTGCTCGACGCCTTTGCCGGCGCCGAGGCGCCCGTCGTCGACCCTGAGCTCGACCAGCTCACCAACCGCGAGCGGGAGGTGCTGCGCCTCATTGCCCGCGGCTATGCCTACAAGGAGATCGCGCGGCAGCTGGAGATCTCAGTCAAGACGGTGGAGACCCACGTCTCGGCCGTCCTCCGCAAGTTGCAGCTGTCGAGCCGCCACGAGCTCACCCGATGGGCCGCCGACCGGCGGCTTACGTAGCCTGCCCTCAATGCTCCTGGCTGAGCTCGAGATCCGGCACTCGCGCGCCGTGGTGCCTACGCGCCGGGTCGCGCTGGGCGAGCGCTGGCTCCCCTCCGAGCCGCCGCCGGGGCCCGGCGGGATCCTCCTCGGCGGGTTGGTCGCCGCCCACGTCGACGCCATCGACGACGAGCTCCTGGTCGACCTCCTCGGTCTGATCGACGACCTCGAGAGCGACCGGCGCATCCCCCAACCACGGCTGCGCCATCGCTTCCAGATCGATGTCCACGGCCTCGACCGCAGCCGCCACAAGCTGGTGGCCGAGGGCGAGGAGATGGTGTTCGATCTCGACGACCATGGGCCGCCGGTGCCCCAGGTCCTGGGCGCCGTGTACGCCGTGCGCGAGCTGCCCGACGAGGCCCGGCCGGTCGTCTATGACGTCCTGCGGCGGGCCATGCGGTGGGATGGGCCGCTTGGTCCGGACCTGGTGACGTACCTGCGCGATCGGAGAGGCGGCCTGCCGTGGCGCGGGCTGCCGACCGACATCCGGTGGGCGCTGCGGATCCTCGGGTTCGAGCCTGACAGCGACCCCGAAGGCGACGACGTCCGCCGCCGCTTCCGGTCGCTCGTGCGAGACGTCCACCCTGACCACGGCGCCGAAAACGAGGGCGCCGGGCTGCGCATCCTCGAGCTGACCGAAGCCCGACGGATTCTCCTGTCATGAAGAAGGCCGATCGTGCACTGCTGCTGACCCCCGGCGCGAGTGCCGGACGAGACCAGCCCGCGCTCGTCGCCGTCGAGGAGGCGTTGGCGCCTGTGCCCGTCGAGCGCATGGACTTCCCGTACAAGAAGGCGGGCCGCAAGTCGCCCGACAAGGCGCCTGTCCTCATCGAGGCGGTCTGTGAGGGTGCCGCCGAGCTTGCCAAGCGGACTCGTCTCGCGCCGGAGCGACTCGTCCTTGGAGGTCGTTCCATGGGCGGGCGCATGTGCTCGATGGCGGTCGCCGACGGGCTGCCCGCTCTCGGCCTTGCGCTGATCAGCTATCCGCTGCACCCACCGGGTAAGCCCGAGAAAAGCCGCACCGAGCACCTGCCCAATCTGAAGGTGCCCTGCCTGTTCGTCTCGGGCACCAAGGACGCCTTCGGCACTGTCGACGAGCTCGAGGCTGCGACCGCCACCATCCCCGGCCCCGTCACCCACGTCTGGCTCGACGGCGGCGACCACGGCCTCCGCCGCCGCGACGACGAAGTCGCCGAAATCGTCCGCGACTGGGTCTGCTGCCTGTAGCTAAGGAGGGCCGCGGTCTTCGGGGTTGAGGTCCTCGAGCTCCTGGCGGGCGGTCTCCGGGAACCCGAAAGCGACGAGGAGCGCCAGCAGCATGGGGCCGATGCCGACGACGGCCATCGCCGGGCCGATCGAGCCGAACTGGTCCGAGAGGGCGCCGACCGTGAGCAGGCCGGCGACGCTGCCGCCGAGGGCGACGACGGCGGTGATCCCGTTCGCCTTCCCCCGCAGCGAGGTGGGGAACAGCTCGGGCCCGTAGACGCCGAGGGCGGGGATCTCGGCGGCGGTGACGATGTTGCTGACGATCGCCCACAACCACATCGACGCTCCGGACGCGAAGTAGAAGGCCACGGCGAGCAGGGTGCCGACCGTGAGCGCCAGCACTGCGACGGGCCTTCGGCCGCGACGGTCGGCGAGCAGGCCCCCGACGATGATGCCGATGGCGCCCGGCGTACCGCTGACGATCGAGAGCGTGGCGATGCCGCCGCCGGTGTAGTGGCGCTCGTGCTTGAGGAAGCGGTTGCCGAACTGGGCGTCGGGAGCGACGAAGACGTTGAGCAGAAAGCCGGCGGCGGCCAGCAGCCACAGCCGACTGCCGTGCTTCCGGAGCTGCGACTCGGCATGCGGCGCCTCGAAGCGCTTGCTCTCCGGCAGTCGGCGGCCGATGCCGGGCAGCAGCAGCACCCCGAACACGGGGATGACGTAGACGAGGCGCCACCCCCACACGGCGATGTCCGCCAGGCGCAGGGCGATCACCGAGGCACCGGCGCCGAGGGCGGCGGCCATCGCCATGATCCCGACGGCATACGCGCGCGACCCCGCCGGCAACTCCTCGGCGGCGACGATCGGCAACAGGATGAACAGCGCGTAGGCGCAACCCTGCGTCAGCACCTGGCTCCCGGTGAGCCATGCGAGCGATGGTGCAATCGCCCCCGTCAACGACAGCAGGCACCCCGCCGCCCCCGCGGTGAGGATCACCGGGCGGCGGCCGCGGCGGTCGGCGGTGGCGACGATCACGAACGCCAAGAGTCCGCCGGCGCGCACGAATCCGCCGGCGACACCCTGTGCCGCGTTGTTCGCGTGGAACTCGTCGGCCGCGAAGGCGATCGTCTGGTTGAAGAGCGTGTTGATGTACCCGAAGAGAACAGCGGCCGCGCACAGGGTGCCGAGCACCGTGGTCGAGCGGGCGTCGAAGCGGTCCGGCGGCAGCCACCACTGCGGCCGATCGCGTGCCGGCGTCCGGAGCGCGTACCGAAAGAACGGGATGAACACCCACGCGAAGTACGGCAGCGCCAGGCGGAAGCTCACCGTCTGCGCAGCGCCGCCCCGGCTGTCGACGGTGACCGTGCGCCGGTATTCGCGCATCGGCGCGTCGCCGTCGGCCTCGAAAACACCCTCCGCCACCTCCCGCTCGGCGACCGGGTAGGTCCGCGGGCCCAGGAGAGTGTCGACGTCGGGCCCGTCGAACCGGGTCACGACGCGCGACACCTCCAGACCATACTGAGGGCGTGGATCGCATCGTCGTACGGGGCAGTGGGCCCCTCGAGGGCACCGTCGCCATCGAGGGGGCGAAGAACTCCGTCCTCAAACTGATGGCGGCCAGCCTCATCACCAACGGCCGGTTCGTGCTGCGCAACGTCCCCCGCATCGTCGACGTCGAGATCATGAGCGACCTGCTCACGTCGATGGGCGCCACCGTGCGTCGCACCGAGGACCACGTGCTCACCATCGACGTCGGCGACGACATCATCCCCGAGGCGCCCTACGAGCTCGTCGAACGGATGCGGGCGTCGATCGTCGTGCTCGGCGCCCTCCTCGCCCGCAACGGCTACGCCCGTGTCGCCCTCCCGGGCGGCGACAATTTCGGCCCGCGGCCGATCGACATGCACATCACCGGGCTCGAGGCGCTAGGTGTGCGTTTCGACTCGGCGCACGGTTACATCGAGGCCCGCTGCGACAACCTCGTCGGCACCCGGGTCGTCCTCGAGTTCCCGAGCGTGGGCGCCACCGAGAACCTGCTGATGGCGGCCGTGCGGGCGAAAGGAACCACCACCATCGACAACGCGGCCCGCGAGCCCGAGATCGCCGACCTGTGCGCCTTCCTCGTGCGCATGGGCGCCCGCATCGTCGGCGGCGGCACGTCGACCATCGAGATCGAGGGGGTCGACGAGCTCTCGCCCGTCGACCACACCGTCATCCCCGACCGCATCGAGGCGGGGACGTTCCTGGCCGCGGTTGGCGTGGCGGGCGGCGAGGTCACGCTCCAAGGGGCGCGGCCCGACCACATGGACATGCTGATCCGCAAGCTGGGCGAGATGGGCATGCGCGTGTCGCCGTCGAGCGACGGGTTGTGGGCCCAGGCCAAGGGCAGGCTCAATTCGGTGGACGTGTCGACGCTGCCGTATCCCGGGATTGCGACCGACTACAAGCCGTTCTTCGTCGCCATGCTGGCGGTCGCCGAGGGCGTGGGCATCGTCACCGAGAACCTTTTCTCCGGGCGTTTCCGTTACGTCGACGAGCTGGTGCGCATGGGCGCCGACATCCGCACCGAGGGTCACCACGCCGTCGTCCGCGGTCGGCCACGGCTGTCTGGAGCCCCGGTGCGCGCGCCCGACATCCGAGCTGGTGCTGCGCTCGTCGTCGCCGCCCTCGGCGCCGACGGCGACACGCTCGTCACCGACGCCAGCCACATCGCCCGGGGGTACGAGGACCTGGCGGGCAAGCTCCGGTCCGTCGGCGCGGACGTCACATGAGCAACCGTCCTCGCACTCGCGATCCCAAGGAGCTGGTCGAGCGTGCACGCGAAGGTGATCGCGGGGCCCTGGCCCGGCTGATCTCGTTCGTCGAGGAGGGCGGCGACGTCGCCCGCGAGGTCGGAGGCCTCACGTTTCCCTTGGCCGGCAACACGTACACGGTCGGTATCACTGGCCCCACGGGCTCCGGGAAGTCCACCCTCACCGAACGGCTGATCTCGGCGGTGCGGGCCACCGGCGAGGAGGTGGGTGTCCTGGCGGTCGACCCGTCGTCGCCGTTCTCCGGCGGCGCCTTCCTCGGCGACCGTGTACGTATGCAGGGTCACGCCACCGACAAGGGCGTGTTCATCCGGTCGATGGCGACGCGCGGCCACCTCGGCGGTCTCTCCCTCGCCACGCCGGAAGCGATCCGCGTGCTCGACGCCGCCGGGATCCCGTGGGTGCTGGTGGAGACCGTCGGGGTCGGTCAGGTGGAGATCGAGATCGCCTCGTCGGCCGACTCCACGGTGGTGGTTGTTCCGCCCGGTTCGGGCGACGCCATGCAGGCCAGCAAGGCCGGGCTGCTGGAAGCGGCCGACGTGTTCGTCGTCAACAAGGCAGACCGCCCGGGCGCGGCCGAAACGCGCCGCGACCTCGAGTTCATGCTCCACCTCTCGGCGGGCGACGCGGAGTGGACGCCGCCGATCGTGATGACCGTGGCGTCGAGCGGCGAGGGCATCGACGACCTGTGGACGGCGATCACCGACCACCGCGCCTTCCTCAGCGAGCACGGGCTCCTCGAGAAGCGCCGGGCCCAGCGTCTGGCCGAGGAGTTGCGCCACGTCGTCAGCCAGCGCGTCGAGCAGGCCGCCCACGAGCGCTGCCAGGGCCCCGACTTCGACCGCCTGCTGCACGAGGTCGTCGAACGGCGCCTCGATCCCTACGCGGCGGCCCGCCGCCTCCTCGACAGTTAGCTTCTAGCGCCGATGAGCGAGTTCGTATCTGTGGAGCGTGGCGATGACGGCGTGGCGGTCCTCCGCCTCGATCGCCCGCCCGCCAACGCCCTGTCGACTGCCGTTCTCGACGAGATCGCCGACGCCGCTCGGGGCCTGACCATCGACCCGCCGGGCGCCGTCGTCGTCACCGGCGGCGACAAGATCTTCGCCGCGGGCGCCGACATCTCCGAGTTCGGTGGCCCCGCCGAGGCGGCCAAGATCGCCGGCCACTTCCGGGAGGCGTTCGACGCCGTCGCCGCCATCCCCCGGATGACGATCGCGGCCGTGGCCGGCTACGCCCTCGGCGGCGGCTGCGAGCTG
>JAFASB010000260.1 GCA_019244985.1 Acidimicrobiia bacterium
CCGCCTGGTTGCGGTGGAATCCCGGTGTTGATAAGCCGCCAAGCAAGACGGCCACTAGCGATCCAAGCGCGCAAGTGATGAGGTACCGCGGCACGGCGCGGCGCAACGCGTCGGCGTAAGCATCGCTTCCGACGATCAGTTCGAGGGCTGCTGGCTTGCCCCGTGCCAGCCACCACCCATCCCGCTTCAGCACCGTGGCCTGTTGCACAGTGTGACCTCCAGCAGCGTCTGTGTGCCCGCGACGATACGGGGCAGGCCCGGTCGGTTTCCGATCTCCTTCCGCCGCGACGGCGGGCCGTCAGACCCGCACAGAGTGCCGGGTACAGCGCTGTCGCGTCAGGTCAACGCGCAGTGGCGTCGGGCACTTTGGGCCGGTAGCCGGCGTCGGCGAGCCAGGCTCGGGCCCGGCCCCGGCGACGCTCGTCAGAGAAGCGGTACCAGTCGTCCTCCTCGTCGGGCCAGCGCATCAGCGTCTTTGAACCGCCGGAACGCTCCCTTGCCGTCGATGGCGATGCCAAGGCGGTCGGCAACGCCCGGATCGGAGCGAGTGGCGACGAAGTCCTGCATGTCGCGGTAGGCCTCGCCGGATCCCTCAGAGGGCACCCACAGCCAGCGTTCGTCGTCATCGACAGGCAGAGCCTCGCCGATCTCGTCTTGGTACTCGAGCGCGGACTGGGTCCAGACCTCTCCGGTGTGGAGGTCGATGCGGCCGCCGTCGGCGCCGAGCTCGTCCTCGAGCAGCTCGGAGAGCTCCTCGAGGTCGACCGCCAGCTCCACCAGGTGTGATGGCTCACCGCTTCCGAGGGCGCAATCGATCTCTACTGCGAGCTGCTCGTCGCCTTCCCAGCCTCGCTTCCGAAGGACCCGAGCGCTCGCTCGGCCGACGGACGGGCCCCCGAGACGCCCTGGCGCAAGGCGATCAACAAGGCGTCGCCCGCGAACTGCAGGAACCGCTCGAGGTCGATCGCCTCCACGGCCGCCACCACGGCGGCGCCGTCGACGCGGGCCAGCGCGCCACGAAGGGCACGCCGACGCTCGGTGTCCACGCCTCCAGTCTTCCGGCCTCATCGGCTGTGTTCGAACCCGCCCGCCCGGGCCGCCGCCAGAAGGCCGAGCCCCGACGAAACCTAGGGCGCGCTTGGATGAGCGAGAGGCGCCCTGTACCCGGCACTTCCGAGCGCCAGCCTCGAACGCCAAGTGTTTGCTCACCCACTGGTGCGACGGCCCGCTGAGTGAGCAAACACTCCGGCTCCGGTGTCACGCAGGTGCCGATACCGAGCGGCCAGACGTAGCGTGCTTTGCCGGATGGAGGAACCCAGTTGGCTCGGCCCGTTGATGCGGATACCCGCCGAGTTCAGGAGTGGGGAACGTTCCGTTCGCCAGCTTTTCCAGGACGCTCGTCCCGAGGTGGATGACGCCAACTTCCTAGCGATGGTGCGGGAGGCGCTCGCTACGTCGCCAGAAACCGTCGCCCTTTGGCAGACGTATTCCTACGACAAGCGCGGGTCGCCAAGCCCTTACCTCGATGGAGTCGAGGTCGGCTTCTATGACGGCGGTAGCCGGGATGTTCGGCGATACGACAACGAGATTGACGCGTGCGCGGACTTCATCCGCAGCGAGGCGCTGTGGGTGTTGGAGCGGCGGACGGTGTAGCGCATACGTGCCGGTAGGTGCGCCTGACAAGGCCGCTCCGGGTCCGGCACTCTGTGCGGGTTAGCTATAGGCAAGCGCAGGGGGAACGCACTTCTTCGTGGATGCTTTGCTCGTCATCGCGGAATTGGAGTTGACCCGGTTCAATCACGCACGTGCGGGCACCCGGCGTCAGCCGAGAGTGACTGCCCGGCCAAGTTTTCGGCGCCGCGACGTGGTCCCCCACCACCCCGGCGGCCGACGCAACGACCCTGCGTCGGAGGCAGCACTCCGACACGGATGTGCCACCGAGCGCCGTGAGGCCTGAAAGCAGCGCGCGGCTGCAAGCTGTGTCAGATCCGTGTCAAACGGGCCGTCGCCGAGCAGTCGGAATGACCGCCGCTTGGGCTCCCATGCACGTGACCTGCGGCTTTGTCTAGAGGCGGCGAGCGGAATCGAACCGCTGTAACAGGCTTTGCAGGCCCGTGCCTAAACCACTCGGCCACGCCGCCGCGGGCTAGAAGCTACCGGGCGACGTCAGACGCGGGCGGTGGGCGCTTGGCGGGGCCGCTTGCGAGGGGCGCCCCTGAGGAGCTCCTCGATGGTCTCGGGCGGCTGCGGGCGGGAGAACAGGTAGCCCTGCGCCAGGTCGCAACCGAGCCCCCGAAGCTCCTCGAGCTGTTCGGGAGTCTCGACACCCTCGGCCACGGTGGCGAGGTGGAGGGCGTGGGCCATGTCGACGACGGCCTTCACGATCGCCGTGTCCTCGGGGGACGTGTTGAGCGCCCGGACGAAGGACTGGTCGATCTTCAGGACGTCGAGAGCGAAGTTGCGGACATAGCTGACCGACGAATACCCGGTACCGAAGTCGTCGATGGCGAGGGTGACTCCGAGGGCCTTCGCCTTGCGCAGCCCGGCCCAGGCGGCGACGACGTCGCCCATGAGGGCAGCCTCGGTGATCTCGAGGCAAAGCTGCTCCGGGTGCGCGCCGGTGCGCTGGAGGACACGCGTGACCACATCGCCGAAGTGGGCCTGCAGGAGCTGCCTCGGCGAGACGTTCACCGAGACGCGGAGTCTCCCCAGGTCCGGGAAGGCCTTGCTCCACGCCACGACCTGGTGGCACGCCTCTCCGAGCAGCCACTCGCCCACCGGGACGATCAGTCCGCTGTCTTCGAGCTGAGGGACGAACTCGAGGGGCGGGATCGTGCCCCGTGCCGGGTCCTCCCACCGAAGCAGTGCCTCGACACCGACGATGCGCTCTTCGCCCACGTCGATGATCGGTTGGTAGTGGAGGGCGAACTCGTCGTTGTCGAGTGCGTCGCGGAGGCGCTGCTCGAACTTGTTGCGATTGACGCGGTCGGCCTTCATCGAGCGGTCGAAGACCGTGTACCGGCCGGGGCCTTGCCCCTTCGCCCGGTGCATGGCGGCGTCGGCGTCGTGCAGCAGTGTGTCGGCTGAGTCCTTGCGTCCCCGTGCGAGGGGGTCGGAGAAGGAGATGCCCACGCTGGCGCTGACGGCCAGCTCGGCGTCCTTCACGAAGAACGGATGACCCAGGGCCATCAGCAGGCGCTCGGCGATGGTCTCGGCCTCGCCCGTGTAGGACACCTCCTGGCACACGACCACGAACTCGTCGCCGCCGAGGCGGGCGAGCAGGTCCTCGCCGCGGACGGCGGCCCGCAGCCGCTCGGCGACGTTGGTCAGGAGAACGTCGCCGGCCGCGTGCCCGTAGGTGTCGTTTACCCACTTGAAGCGGTCGAGGTCGATGAAGAGAACGGCGACTCGAGCATCCCGCTGACGGCCCTCCGCCAGGGCGTCGGTCAGGCGCTCGTGCAGCAGGATGCGGTTGGGCAGCCCGGTCAGCGGGTCGTAGAGGGCGCGCCGGGCCTCGGCATGCGCAGAATTGCGCACGCTCTTCCGCCATTGCCGCGAGGCGAACATGATCAGGCCGATGGCGACGGTCGCCAGGAAAAAGACGACGGCGTCAGCCTGGGTCCCCTTGCGCCCTGCCGACTCCTCGGCCAGCCAGGCGGGCAGCCGGAAGTGGAGGGCGAGAGCGAAGACAACCAGCGAGCAGCCGGCGGCCGCGACCAGGTCGCCGGCGGTGCGCATCCGAGAAGCGCCGCTCTTGGAAGTCTCCACGAAACGGGTGTCGACAAGCCTTTCGGGCGTCTTGATAGGTCGTTCGGGGGGTTTCTCGGCCATGGTGTCAATGCGCGCAATCGGGTGGCGGGCCCATTCGGCGCTCTTTCACCACTTCACATGCGGGCCGCCCGTCCGTGGCCGGGCGGCCCCCACCCGGTAGCGTCGCGGGCCTGGTGGTCGGGGACATCTTCGCCAAGTGCTCGAATCCGCGGAAAGACCTCTACCTCGAGGCCGTTGCCGCCGGCTATGGCCCTTTCTTCAAGGAGATGGCCAGTGAGTCGGGGCCGACCGTCGTCCATGAGGGCCGGCCGGTCATCATGCTCGGGTCGAACAATTACCTCGGGCTGACGAGCGACCCCCGCGTCAAGAACGCAGCCGCCAACGCCGTCGACAAGTACGGCAGCGGCGTCACGGGTAGCCGACTCATGAACGGCACCCTGCCCCTCCACCGCGAGCTCGAGGAGACGCTCCTCGACTGGCTGGGCGGCGACGACTGCCTGGTCTTCACCACGGGCTACGCCGTGAACCTCGGTGTGCTCTCGACGCTCGTGGGGGCCGACGACGAGGTCTTCCTCGACTCGTCGTGCCACGCCAGCTTGGCCGATGGGGCGAAGATGGCGTCGGGGGCGACGACGTTCTTCCGCCACAACTCGGTCGACAGCCTTCGGAAGCGCATCCGCACGTGGCGCCAGCAGAGCGAAGGTGGCGCGCTCGTCGCCGTCGACACCGTGTACTCGATGGAGGGCGACGTGGCGCCGCTGCGCCAGATCGCCGACGTCTGCAACGAGTTCGGGGCCCGCCTGCTCGTCGACGAAGCCCATGCCCTCGGCGTCCTCGGGCCCAAGGGTGCTGGCCTCGCCGCCGACACGAGCATCCAGGCCGACCTCGTCATGGGCACGTTCTCCAAGTCGCTGGCATCCTGCGGTGGCTTCCTCATCGGCCCCAGCTCGGTGCTCGACTGGTTCCGCATCGCCTGCCGTCCCTTCCTGTTCACGGCGTCGGGCGTGCCCGCGGCGCTGGGCGCCGCCCTTGCCTCTGTCCGCATCGCCATCGAGGAGGACTGGCGGCGGGAGGCCGTGCAGGCCCGCGCCACCCAACTGCGCTCGGGCCTCCGAGACCTCGGTTTCGAGGCCGGCGGTGATCCGGGCTCGCCGATCGTCCCCGTCCACATCGGCGACGACCTCCAGGCCGCGCTGCTCTGGAAGGCGCTCCTCGACCACGGCGTGTACGTCAACTGCGCGCTGGCGCCGGCCGTCTCCGTGAAGCGAGCGCTGCTGCGCACGTCGGTCATGGCCACCCATACCGAGCGCCACATCGACGACGCGCTCCACATCTTCGAGGCCGCCCGATCCTCGTTGGGCTGACCGGCGCCACCGGGCACCTCGGCTCGCGGCTGCTTCCCCTTCTGCTCGACGAACCCGACATCACCGAGGTGCGATCGGTGGCGCGGCGGTCCGTGCCCGAGCACCCGAAGCTCGCCCACACGACGGCCGACCTGCGGGACCCCGCAGTGCGCCGCGCCCTCGGCGGCTGCGACGTCGTCGCCCACCTCGGCTTCCAGCTCTGGCGCAGTCGTGACGCCGAGGGCGTCAACCTCGGCGGCACGGCCAATGTCATCGCCTCCGCACCACGCAGGATCGTGCTGGCGTCGTCGGCCGCGGTCTACGGCGGTTGGCCGGACAACCCCCTGCCCCTGTCCGAAGACGACCCTGCGCGCCCGAACCGACAGTGTCCGTATGCCGAGCACAAGCTCGACGCCGAGCGCCGGTGCGCGGAGGCGGCGCCGACCGCCTCGCTCCGCATCTGTGCCGTGCTCGGTCCCCACGCCGACCCCCTGGTGAAGAAGGCGTCGGCCGGGCTGCGCCAAGCCGTGCCCGCGGCCCGGGGCCGCCGCCAGGCGCTGCAGTTCCTGCACGAGGACGACGCTGCCGCGGCACTCCTGACCGCGGTCAAACAGGCCGACGCCCAGGGCGTCTACAACATCGCCCCGGAAGGCTGGCTCGACGAACAAGGCGTCGCCGATGTGAGCGGGGGCCGCGTCGTGCGCCTACCGTTCCCGGCCCTGCTCTACGGCTCCGAGGTGGCCCGCCGGCTCCACATCATGGACATGGGCGCCGACCGCGCCGTCCTCTTGAACGGCCCCCTCGCGATCGATTCTTCGAAGGCGGCGCGAGACCTCGGCTGGAAGGCACGCCGGCGCTCAGCTGAGGTCCTCCGCGACTTCCTGGCGTCCTAGGAGACGGGCCGGCCGAGGAACGCGGCCAGGCGGTCGGCGGCGACGGCGTCGTCGTCGCACGGCTGCTCCGCCGCGAACGGCATGCCCTCCCCTCGGAACTCGGGCCGCATGAACTTCTGCGAAAGCGCCAACATCTCGATCGCAAGCGCCGAGTCGATGTCGGTGTTCTGGCCGGTCGCCGTGGCGAGGTCCCACGCGTGGGTCAGGACGTCAGTGGTCCGGAGCACGATGAACCGGCTCCCCGGAATCGGCCCGATCCCGACGTCGTAGGTCTTCGTCATCCCGTCGGGCGACGCGAACGCGTCCTGCGCGGCCTCCGCCGAGGCGGCAAAGGCATCAACGAACATGTCAAAGTCCTCCGGCAGCTGTGCTTCCGACTGCGCCGTCCGCTGATTGCCGCCGATCACGTGACCGAGCAAGTCACGCACCTTCCAGTCCGGACACGGCGTCGCGTCGCCCAGCTGATCGCTCTTCACATTGGCGAGCACGCCGGCGAAAGCCTGCTGGGCGCGCTGGTGTCGCTCGAGCGCGGTTGCGTCATCGCTCATCGTTGTGTGTCCTCCTGATCGAAGTCACTTGATTTATCAAGTCGCCAAACCCGGAAGTCAAGTCGACGAGTTGTCCCCCAGCGGCAACCCACAAGCCGCCTCAGCACGCGGCTGGCGAGGCGCACGAAGCCGCACTTCTGTGTCTGTACCCGCTAGGCGATGAAGCGGTGGATCGCCTCGTTGGCGTGGTCCTGAAAGGACGGGTTGGCAAGGTCGGGGAAGATCTCCGCTTGGTTGACCAGCGGACCGCTCAGCTTGTTGGCCGCGCTGGCGTAGAACGTACCGCTGGACAGGGTCGGGTCGGTGACGCCGTCGACGAGCCGCTTCGCGCCAACCTCAAGTTTGTGGGAGATCCCTAGGGCGGGCATGACGTACTTGGCAGCTACACGCAGCGGTAGGGCAATGTCCTTGGAGGCTTGGGTGCCGGTGGTCGCACCGGGGCTCACGGTAATGAAGCGGCGCTCGGGGTAGTGGCGGGCGAGGTAGGCCATCCACAGCGCCCCGATGTACTTGGCCTGCCCGAAGGCAAGGTTGAAGTCACGCTTTCTGCTGGCGAAGTAGCTGCCGTCGATGACGGTTGCGAGTTCATCGGCTGAGGTTGAGACAAAGGACGGCCGCGCCATCCGCAACTTCGGAAGTCCGCGGGCGGCTTCACTTCCGGCGAGGACCGCAACCTCGCCAAGCCGGTCATTGGCTAGGAGCCCTTCGAGGAGGACGACGTGGCCAAGGACGTTCGTCGCGAACACAGTGGTGACCCCGTCAGCGGTCAACTCCATTGACTTCGGGCCAATGACACCCGCGTTCATCACGAGCGCATCGACGGATCCGTTGATGGCCGCGAGGCCGGCTCGGACCGAATCCAGATTGGCGATGTCCATGACAATGATGTCGACGATGTGCCGACCGGTCGTCGCTTCGAGTTCGGACTTTGCCGCTGTC
>JAFASB010000322.1 GCA_019244985.1 Acidimicrobiia bacterium
GCCGTTCAAGCCGCTGGGACCGAAGACGCTCAAGGGCTTCGCCGAACCCCTCGACGTCTTCGAGGTCGAGTGGCAGCCGGACCCGAGCGAGCTCGGCGGGCCGGTCCCGCCCGGGCTCCGGCCGACGGGACCGTTCGTCGGCCGCGATCGCGAGCTTGCGACACTCGAGAGACTGTTGAAGACGGCGGCCTCCGAAGGCTGTCAGGTGGCGCTCGTCGGCGGGGAGGCGGGGATCGGCAAAACCCGCCTCGCAGCCGAGCTCGCAGCCCGGGCGTCGGACACCTTCACCGTGCTGTACGGCCGTTGCGATCCCGCCAACCTGATCCCGTACCAGCCGTTCGTCCAGGCCTTCGAGGCTCACCTCGAGATCGCTCGCGACGCCCTGGGGCCGGACTTCGCCGACATCAGCGCCCTGTTCCCGACCGTCACGCCCGCCGGCGAAGCGAGCTTTGCGCCGGCGACACTTGGCGACCACGACGCCGCCCGCTACCGGCTTTTCCAGTCGGTTCGCCAGGTGCTCGCCGAGCTCGGACCGGTGTGTCTCGTGCTCGACGACATGCACTGGGCCGACCGGGCGAGCCTGCTGTTGCTGCACCATCTCCTGCGCACGACGGGGGATCTTCCGGTGATGGCGCTCGTGACCTACCGGCGCAACGAACTGTCGCGCGGTCACCCTCTCAGCAACCTGCTCGCCGACCTCCGAAGAGACGTGTCGGCGACCCGCCTCTCGCTCTCGGGCCTTTCCGAATCCGACATCACCGAGTTGCTGAACGCCGACCCGGCCAACGAGGCGGCCGTCGAAAGCGTGGCCCGTGCCGTGACGGAGGCGACGGGCGGGAACGCCTTCTTCGTCGTCGAGACGCTGCGGCACCTGCGCGCCAAAGGGGTGCTGGACGAGGATGGTCGCCCCACGACGTCGACCGTGGACATCTCGCAACTCGAGGTCGCGGAGGGCGTGCGGGAGCTCATCGGGTGGCAACTCAGCCAACTGTCACCCGCGGCCAACAAGGTTCTGGCGGTCGGCGCCGTCATCGGACCGTCGTTCGGCGCCGACGTGGTGGGCAAGGTGGGCGACCTCGGCGAGGACGAGTTGTTCGACGCCGTTGACGAGGCGCTGGCGAGCGGGCTCGTCGTCGAGGACGGGCGACGGTTCTCGTTCACCCACGCCCTCGTGCGAGAGACCCTGTACGCGGAGCTGTCGCGAGCGCGGCGACTGCGCCTGCACGCGCAAGCGGGGGACGCGCTCGTCGAGCTCTCGGGTGGTCAGCTCGACCGCTACGCCGCCGAGATTGCCCACCACTACACAGAAGCGGCCGTCGGCGTCGCCGATCCCGAGGACGCCCTGCGCTTCGCCATCCGCGCCGCCGAGCGGGCACGGGACCGCCTGGCGTTCGAGCAGGCTGCCGACCTCCTCGAGCCCGCCATTGCCCTGTTCCCGGCGGGCGAGGAATCGAGCGGGCTCGTCGGCGTCGCGTTGCTGCTTCTCGGCGACGTGCAGCGACGCAGTGGCGAGCCTCGTTATCGAGAGACGTTGGCGCGCGCCGCAGCCGCAGGGCGTGGCGCGGGCGACGCCGTCCTCGTGGCCGACGCCGCCCTGGCCTCGTCGCGGGCCGTCTTCAGTCAGACCGGCCAGGTCGACTCGGACCTGGTCACGCTGCTCGAGGAAGCAGTGGAGTCGTTCCCCTCCGACGACTCGTCGACGCGCGCCAAGCTGCTCGCCAACCTGGCCGGCGCACTGCTCTTCAGTGGCCAGTGGGAACGCCGGCTCTCCCTCGCCGACGACGCGCTCGCCATGGCCCGCCGCCTCGGCGACCGGGCGACCCTGGCCCACGTGCTGTACCAGCGCCACGACACCATCTGGCACCCGTCGACGCTGCAAGAACGCCTGGAGCTGGTCAGCGAGCTGGCCGACGTGGCGGACTCGCCGAGGGACCACTACTACGCGGCGCTCGTCGGCATCGGTCCGTCCTTCGAAGCCGGCCTGCTGGATCTCGCCGACGAGCGAATCGCCAAGGCCTCGGCGCTCGGGGACGAGCTCCAGGAGCCTCCGCTCCGCTGGTTCGTCCTGTTGCCACGGGCCACGCGTGCGCTCATCGCCGGCGACCTGGCCCGCGCCGAGGCCCTCGCCGACGAAGCCCTGCAGGTCGGTGCGGACACCGGCCAGCCCGACGCCCTGCTCGCCTACGCAGGGACGGCCGTGACCTCGCGCCTGATTACGGGACGGCTCGCTGAGATCGACGGCGTGTTCGGTGCGACGGACGCGGGCGTCGACGACTCGCCCGTGGCCCGGATGATGTGGGGGTGGGTCGATTCCCACCTGGGCCGGCCCGACACGGCCGCCGCCGTTCTTGCCGAGCTGGCCGCCGACGATTTCGCGGTCGTCCGCAAGGACCTGACGTGGCCGGCCGTCATGGCCGGGTGCGCGGAGATGTGTGCGGCGGCGCCGGATCCCGTCATCGCCGAGGGGATCCGCGAGCGCCTCTTGCCCCACCGAGGCGTGTTCGTCACCGTTGCCTCAGCGGTCTGGCTCGGTCCTGTCGACTACTACGTCGCGCTGACCGACGTCGTGCTGGGCGACCGGGATTCGGCTCGCGTGCGCTTCGAGGACGCCGAGGCCGCCCTCGAGCGTCTGCCCGCGCCGGCGTGGCTCAACTACGTCCGCGCTCGCCGTCAGCAGCTGAACGTCTGATTTCGTCGGTGTGCTCGTGCAGCCGCGGCGGCGGCGTGTACGCCGCCTGCGCGTCGTCGAACCGAATGGGGTTGGCGAGCACGCGCAACGGACCCTCGGCGGTGGCGAGGTCGACGACCATGCCGCGATCGCGCACCAGCGGGCCCTCGAGGGCGTCGGCCAGCTCCTGCACGGCGCCTACGGCCAGACCGAGCGGGCGGAGCCGGTCTTCCCATTCGGCGGCTGAGGACCCCCTCAGCCGGGTGGCGAGGAGCTGGAGCAGCTCGACGCGGTTGTCGAAGCGGGCGTGCATGTCCGCGAAGCGGGGGTCGTCGGCCCACTCGGGCCGCTCGATCCCTTCACACAGCCGGCGCCACATGCCGTCGGTGGTGACGAACAGGGCGAGGTAGCCCTCGCCGGTCTCGAACAGCTGGGCCGGCACGTAGAAGTTGTGGGCGCCCAGGTGCTGGCGCCGTGGGCGGTCGCCGCCGTTCAGATAGGCGGCCGCCTTGTAGTTGAGCTGGCTGAGCATGACGTCGAACAACGAGACGTCGACCTGCCCGCCCTTGCCCTCGAAAACCTTCGCGACGAGAGCCAGCGCCGCCGTCAGGCCTGACGAGTTGTCGACGGCCGAGTAGCCGGGCAGCGTCGGCGGCCCGTCGGGGTCGCCGGTCAGGGCGGCCACGCCGACGCGGGCCTGGATGACGTAGTCGAACGCCGGCCACTCGGCGGCCGGGCCCTCGAGCCCGTAGCCGGTAACCGCCACACACACGATCTTGGGGTTGTGCCGGCGCAGCGAGTCGTAGGTCAGTCCCAGCTTCTTGATCGTCGACGGCCGCAGGTTCACCAACAGCGCGTGCGCGGTCTTGGCCAGCTGGCCGAGCTGGGCCTGGCCCTCCTCGGTCGTGAGGTCGACGTGCACGCTGCGCTTGTTGCGGTTGAGGCTGGCGAAGTACACGTTGTGGCCGCCGACCACCTGCGATCCCACACGGCGGGAGAGGTCGCCGTCGAGCGGCTCGACCTTGATCACGTCGGCGCCTAGATCGGCGAGCATCATCCCACCGAACGGCCCGGCCAGCATGTGCCCGACCTCGAG
>JAFASB010000341.1 GCA_019244985.1 Acidimicrobiia bacterium
GACTGACGTCATCTTCGACGTGGCGGGTTGGTACTCGACCTGACTTCGGACGACGCCGGAGCCACGATGCATCAGACGCCGTCGTGAGCGCGACTCTCCGGCGGGGCACCCTCGGCTCGTAGAACAGCCAGCTCCTCGGCCAACACCCGGGTGCGGTCCTCGAGCCGTGACAGCTCCCACGAGAAATGGATGACGACGAGGAACAGGAGCGTGATCGCACCCAGGAAGAAGGTCGTCGGGCCGTAGCTGATCCCCAGCCAGATCGACGCACGATCGAGGAGCTGCGGCGAGGCAGCCAACAGCAGGAGCACCACCCCTGCGGAGAGCCACAGCAGGGCGTACTTCGCCTGCAGTTGACGCCGACGCACCATCCGCAGCAGGAAGGCGATGCTGGACAGTACGACCAGCAGAACCAGTACGTGAGCCCGTGCACTCATCCGTTCGCTCTCCTTTGTCGACCTCGGGTCGACGCCGTCGTCGCCATCATCAGCAACACGCGCAGGTAGTGGTAGATCAGCTTGAGGTTGCGGTTCGACGGCGTGCCTTTGGCGCGAGGCCGCATGCGCACCGGAACCTCGACAACGCGGAAGCCGGAGTAGCACGCCATCAACAGTGCCTCGACCGTGTCACCCATGTAGTCCGCGGGGTAGTTGCCCGCGAAGAACTCGATCGCACGACGGGAAAATCCGCGAAACCCGGACGAGGTGTCCGAGAAGGTCTGGCCGGACAGGGCCATGACCGCGAGCCGCAGGAAGCGCATGGCGACCATGCGGACCCGTCCGACGCTGTACTCCCGCTCCCGCTCGGCGAATCGGCTCCCGACGACGAGGTCGGCTCCCTCGTCGAGAACGGCGAGAAGGGTTTTCACCTCGGTGGCGTCGTGCTGCCCGTCGGCGTCGAACTGGATGGCGCGGTCGAACGAGTGGGCGACGGCATAACGGAACCCGGTCTGGAGAGCTCCGCCGACGCCGATGTTGAAAGGCAGTTGCGCGACCGGGACACCGGCGGCCCGCGCCACGGCGGCAGTGCGGTCCGTGGAGCCATCGTCGACGACCAGAACGGTGTGCTCCGGGACGCACGTCGCCAACTCGTCGAGGACGGCGGGCAGCGCCTCCTCCTCGTTGAACGCAGGAAGGATCAGCAGCGTCCGTCCAGCGGTTGCAGCGGGCTCCGGCACGTCGCCTCAGCGTAGGCGGGCCGCCACCTCAGGCTACGGACGTCGAAGGCGGGGAAGGACCCGCGCCCAATACCGGGCCGCGAGCCGATCGAACCATCGCGCTCCCCGCGGCAGGGCCAGGTTGCCGGGCCGCAACTCGATGGCAAAGCGCTCCCCCAGCACGCCGTCTGGCACCGTACGTTCGCGCTGCAACCGGCGTCGGCGTGCCCTCAACCAGCGGGCGTTGCGGACCAGCCAGCCCCAGCCCGCCAGCTTCTGCCCGACCCACCCCTCCCTGGCGGCAAGCACGACGATCGCGACCTCCGCGGCCAACAACATGGGAGCGAGAACGATGAGGGTCCGGCGCTCGAACAGCGTGAGCACCACGACGAGCCTGTTCCGCTCGAGCAGGTATTGCTTCTGCCGGTTGCGAGAGAACTCGTAACGGTGGAGGACAATCGCGTCGGGGACGTACACCACGCGCAGCCCTCGCTGCCAGCAACGCAGACTGAGCTCGGTGTCCTCGTGGTAGGCGAAATAGCGCGGGTCGAACCCCCCGAGCGACTTCCAAAGCTCGCGGGTGATCGCCAACGCCGTGCCGCTGGCGGCGATCACGTCTCGCTCGGCCTCTCCTGCTCGGGCGATCTCGCCATAGCGTCCGGCCCAGCTGAAGCCGAGGAAATGTACGTCGTTGCCCCCGGAGTTGAGGCGAGCGGGGTCGCCGGCGAGGCGCACGCTGCCCGTTGCGATGCCCACGCCAGGCCGTTCGGCCACATCCGCCAGGAGGGAAAGCGCCTCCGGCTCGACGATCGCGTCCTGGTTGACGAACACCAAGACATCACCGTCGCCTGCCGCCGCGCCCGCGTCGCAGCCGCCTGCGTAACCCAGGTTTCCGCCCGGCCGAACGACCACGACACCAGGCCGATCGGCGACTCTTCCGATCGCGGCGGGATCGGCTCCGTTGTCGACGACGACGACCGCGATATCGACGCCTCGGGAACCGAGCAGGGCGTCGATGCAGCGCTCCAGCCACGGGTCGTCACCAAAGGCAGGCACCACGGCGTCCACGCGGACCATCGCTAGGGCTCCACGACCGGCAGTTCAATCCCGGCTTCGTCGGCGTGGGTCCGCGGCGGCCGGAGGAGCAACGGCCGCAGTAGCGCGCCCATGCTCGCCGCCGCGACCGACGATCCGGCCAGAAAACCGATCTCGACGCGAAACAGGAGTCCTGAAAGCGAGGCCGTGACGGCTGAGAAGACGACGGCGCCCGCGAGCCATCCCGCCGCGACGCGTCGATGACCATGGAGAGCGATCAGCGGGTGGATCAGCGTCGTCGCCAGCATGTAGGCGGCGCCACCAGCAGCGAGGTACGCGAGGTCCAGCCTGCCGACGTCGAAGCCCGTGCCGAAGAGGGTGCGCACGACGAACGGCCCGGCGGCAAGCACGCCGACGACGCTGGCCGCGCCGACCAGTACGACAAAACCGACGAGACGGCGGAGTGATGCAAAGAATTCGTCGTAGCGCCCGCTCGTCGCCAGCGCCGAAAGGTTCGGCAGAAGGGCTGACTCCACTGATGCGAAAAGGAACAGGGGCACCCGCGTCACGACGAGGCCGGCCAAGAAGTGGCCCGCGGCCACCTGCTGACGGCTCGATGCCAGCAACTTCACGGCCAACGGGCCGGCGTTCACGAGGAACTGCGAGAGGACCGACCCGGCGAGCAGGTAACCGAGCGCCCTCGAAAGCTCGCCCCATGGGGCGTCCGCGGTGGACGCGTCCGTCAGCCCCGGCGCCCGTCCAAGAAAGAGCGCCGCGACGAACGGCGCGAGTCCCAACGCCAACCCGTACGGACCGGCGCTGGCGACGCCGACGACCGCCAGGATGGTGCAAGCGGCGATCCGAACGACGCCCTCGCCGCCTATGACGACCGCATAGCGCGTGAAACGGCCAGTCCCCGCAAGCACGCCCCGTGCCAGGTGCTCGCAGCAGAAGCCGGCGAAGCAACCGGCGAACCCGGCCAGCAACAGGACGTCATGGTCGAAGAGGTCCCGCAGTATCGGGCGAGCGACCCCGACAGTCACCAGCACCAGAACGAGCACCATCAGCGCGCCGAGGAGAGCGGATCGCCGGACGATCGGTCCGATGGGCACACCGCTGACACGCCGAGCTGCCACGGCCCGTGCCACTTCCTGTTCGAGCGGCTGGAAGAACCCAGGACCGACGAGGAACACCGCCGCCCACGCCGCAGAGAGCGCGGCGTACCGAGTCGGCCCGAGAGCCCGCGCGGAGATCACGAGAAACCCGTACGACGTCACCCCAAGGACGAGCAGGCCGCACGCCACAGCTGCCGTGCCGCGCGGCAGCGATCGGCCGGCGATCCGTAGCACCGGACTGGCCTGGGCGGCGCGCCCGTCCTCGCTCACATCACAGCGGCGACGCTGCCGTCGGCGCCGTTCGCGCGCCTCCGCCTGTACGCCGAAGCCCCACCGGCAGCAACGCAGGCCAGGGCCGCGACGGCCGAGACGGCGGCGCCGGCACGCGCGTGCCACGGCCGGTATGTCAGAGAGATCGCGTGGTGACCCGGCTCCACGAAGATCCCGACCAATGCTCCGTCAACAGCCACACTCGGAACCGACCGTCCGTCGACACGTGCCTGCCAGCCGTCGCCGCCGTTCTGGGAGACGACGAGGAGGGCCCGCTCGCTGCCATCGCTTCGGAAGCGAACCGTCTCATCGCCGAAGTGCACGGCCGAGATCGCGGGAGCCGGCCCACCGCCGCCTCCGGCCCGGTCGGCACCGACGTAAGCAGCGACGTCGCCGTCCGAAGACTGCCGAGCGTTCACGAATGCGAGCGCGCCGGCCTGGTTCGGAAAGGCCGCCCAGCGGGTGTGGGCGCTGACGAGGGGCCACGCCGTCGGCCGCTCGTAGATCCAAGCCTGCTCGGTGGACACGAGCCGGACGGGCGCAGCCGGGTCCGGCGCAAACTCCCAGCGACTGAGACGCGAACCACCCGGCGCCGCGGCGACCCCTGCTTCGAGGTGGCAGCCACGTCCACCCTTCATGGCGATGCCGAGCGTGTACGGGTCGCCCGCTCGTAACGCCAGTCCGTCGATGGCGAAAAGCAGCCAGCCTCCGTTGCCCACGTCGTACAGCGGCCGTGCGGAGCTGCGCGTCGGACCGGCCCGTGTTCCCAAGGTCACCGATACCGATCCTTGCTCGCAGTTGCCCGTCCCGCGCAATTGGACGGCCACGGCGGTCACCGGCCCTCCCGCGACGGTTTCGGTGCCGCGGTCGGTGCCGACATCCACCCACTGGGTTGAATCCGCGTCGCGCTGCCTGACCGTGCCGAAGGGCAACTGGTCTGTGCCAATGGCCACGTAGCGCACGGCCAGATCATCGAGCAACGGCGTCGTCACGTTGAGCCGGTCGCGAGAGACGACGGTCTTGAAGGGGTCGGTGTCGAAGGCGCCGGGGAGTGCGGTCGCCATCATCCGCTGCTGCTCGGGGGTCCGCAGCACTCCCCCGCCACTTCGCACGTCGTAAAGCGGGAACACCAAGCTCGAGTTCAGGTAGAAGTTCGATCGCTCGGTGGCGAGGAAACGGAAGCGGCCGGCGGACAGATTCTCCAGGGCGACATGTCCTCTCTGGGCCGTGTAGAAGTCGCGCACCGGGGCCGCTGGTATGAAGTCCCGGAGGGGCCAGGCCAACTGCCAGTAGAGCAACGCGGCGATGACCGCCGTGGCCGCGACGAGAAGCCCCGGCCGTCGAGCGGCCCAGGCGGCCGCAAGTGCCAGTGCCGCCGCCCCACTGCCTTCGATCAGGCCCCGGCCCACGGTCCCGACCTCATGGGCCCGACGGACACCTCGCAGATAGTCGGGCGCGACAACCGCCACGGCCATGACGCCAAACGCAAGAAGTCCGAGCGCCACCATCCGCTCGAGGGTCCAACCTCCGGGCGAGCGGGTCCCCTGCCACAGAGAGGTCGCCCCCAAGCTGGCCACCACGACCGCGCCCAGCGGGATGAGGAATCGGAGTCGCTGGATCGGGTTGTGCGCGATTCCTGGTATGCGATACGCGATTCCCAGGAGCGGGCCCCCCCGGAAGACGAGAAGCACCGTCAGGCCGGCGACGACGCCGAAGAACACCCAGGCGTCGCTGCCTCGCCCCGACGGTTTGACCCGGCCGCTGGCGACGGCGACCAGCGCGATCACAACGGCGGCCGTCGTGATCAGGCCGATGTTGGTGACACTCTCGACGGGATTGGCGCCCGTCCAGAAGCGCCCCTTCGGGTACGTCCCGATCGACGTCAGATCGAAGATGCCGAAGAGCTGGACGTTCGGCAGATGAGCTGCGGCGCCGTATTGGCGCTGGTCGAGCGCCGAGCTACGGGCCAGCTCGGCGATGAACGGGACGAGGTTGATAGCAGCGAGAGCAAAGCCTGTCCCGAAGGACGCGCCGAGCTGCGCGAGCGCCACGACCCGGCGTCGCAGCGTGGTCCTGTCCCTGATGACGAGCCAAGCGCCCCATGCGACAGCCACATAGATGCAATAGACGAACCCCGACGGGAAGCCCTCGAACCATGTCCAGGCCGTGAAGATCGCGACGCAGATGCCCCGCCCGACCGTCGGGCGATCGACAGCGCGGGTGACCGCCCACAAGAGGGCGGGAAGGACCAGCGGTGCGGTCAGCCGGTCGAGAAAGACGATGTTGACGCCGGCGAACGCATACGCGACCGCGCCGAGCGTCGCTGCCGTAGATCCCGCTCCGATCCGTCGCAGGAACAGATAGGTGAAGGCCTGACAGAAGAGAAGTGTGAGCGCG
Source organism: Acidimicrobiia bacterium (assembly GCA_019244985.1). Lineage (GTDB taxonomy): Bacteria > Actinomycetota > Acidimicrobiia > Acidimicrobiales > AC-14 > CADDZP01. Next base: position 5,974 of record JAFASB010000341.1, read on the forward strand.
ACCTTCAGCCCCGCCGCGTACCACGCAGGCAGCAGCAGGAAAGGAATGCTGAACGGGGAGAGCAGGGCGTTGAACGGCAAAATCCCGGTCGGGACGCCGACGCCGGCGCGCGGGCTCCACTGCTGCCAATGACCGGACCGCAGATCGCGAAAGAACTGGATGATCTCCGGTAGTTGCTCGGTCTGATCGGTCTGTATGGGTGAGACGACGTGCGGCGGCCGGGCGATCGCATTGCGGTAAGGCGCACCCTGCTCCAGCGCATCGACCGCCGCGTACGTGCGAGCGCCGACGAGCGGCAGAAAGAGGAACGCAACCGTTGTGAGTGTGAACAGCGCAGCGGGGAGCCATCGTGGCAACCCGCGCTTTTGGTCAGGCGCGGTTGTCCCCGTCAGCGCCACACGCGGGGAACATCGCTCGTGTCGCCGAAGCCGAAGGAGAGGTCTGCTACGCCGCTCGAGTTGCTGTTCCGGAGAAACCAGGTGTTGCCCCGTCGCACACCTGGCGTCTCCGCGTGATCACCGTTCCAGTCACCGACGACCGGCACGTCTGTCGAGTTCCCGTACGGAAACGCCA
>JAFASB010000476.1 GCA_019244985.1 Acidimicrobiia bacterium
AACCTGGCGTCGCTCGGCCAGCCGGCGCTGCCCTCGCCTCCGCCGTACATCCTCGACACCTTCCAGGCGAAGGACGGCTGGTTCGTGATGCAGCTCGTCCGGGAGCACCAGTTCGAGCGCCTGGCCGACACGCTCGGTCGTCCCGAGTGGCGAGACGATCCCCGGCTCGCCGACCGTTCGGGTTGGGGCGAGCACCTCGACGACGTCATCAGGCCCGGCATCGAGGAGTGGGCGGCGACGCGCACCAAGATGGAGGCGGCCCAGGCGCTGATGGCATCCGGCGTTGCTGCAGGGCCTTGCCTGTCCTCGCACGAGGTCATCGCCGATCCGCATCTCGCCGCGCGCAACATGCTCGTCGCCATGGCCCGAACCGATGGCGTCGACGAACCCGTGTTGATTCCGGGAAACCCGGTCAAGCTGTCGAACGTGCCCGAAGAGGAAGAGGACCGTGTGCCGTGGGCCGGCGAGCACACGAGCGACGTGCTGCGCGACGAGCTCGGGCTCGCCGATGCGGAGCTCGCGGCGCTGACCGAGACTGGCATTATTTCTTGATGCAACAAATTCGCTTCGACGATATCGACGGGCTGAACGCAGCTGCGTCGGAGGAATTCGGGCCCTGGGGTCCTCCGGTCAAGGTCACCCAGGACATGGTCGACGCATTCGCCGACCTCACCGGTGACCACCAGTGGATCCACCTCGACGTCGAGCGCGCCAAGCGCGACAGCCCCTTTGGCGGCACCATCGCCCACGGCTTCCTCACACTGAGCCTGCTCCCGGGCATGGCCGCCCCTGCCGTTCGCATCACCGGCCACAGCAGCGCCGTCAACTACGGCGCTGAGAAACTCCGGTTCCTCGCCCCGGTGCCGATTCCCTGCGAAGTCCACGCCCGCGGACGCCTGGTACGGGCCGAGGCCAGACCGAAAGGCACGCTCATCACGACGGAGGCCGACATCAGCGTCGTGGACGCCGTCAAGCCGTCCCTGCTGTACACGATGCAGGTGCTGTACCTGCCTTGAGCTCCACGACCGCCTGTCTGCAGCGCTTCCACGCCTCGGCTAATCCCGACGACCTCGTCGCCGGCATCGAGCGCGATGGCGCGGTGATCGTCGAGGGGCTTCTGTCGTCTGACGTGGTCGAGCGCGTGAACGAGGAGGTTGGCCCGGCGCTCGACGCGGCCGACCCCGACGAAGAGCTGTTCAACCCGGTGATGAAGGCGTTCCACGGGCCGTACACGAAGCAGGTCGCGGGTGCGCCCGGGCTGTCGAGGACATTCGCCGTCGACGTGATGTGCAACCCGCTGTTGCTGGCCATCTGCGACCGGGTGCTGCTGCCTTCGTGCGCCCGCTACCAACTCAACCTCGGTCACCTGTTGCAGCGCGGACCGGGGTCCGACGAACAGGTACTCCACCGGGACGAAGCGGTGTGGAGCGATATGCCCAGCCCCGGGCCCGAGCTGCAGCTGGCGACGGTGATTGCCTTCGTCGACTTCACCAAGGAGAACGGCGGCACACGCGTCGTCCCGGGCAGCCACCGTTGGCCGGATCGCAACCTGTCGCCGATGGAGCAGATCCTGAAGGGTCCGCCGCCGCCCGAGCGGGTCGCCTACGCGGAGATGCCCGCGGGGTCGGCGGTGGTGTACCTCGGCGGCACCATCCACGGCGGAGGCGCGAACAACACCGATGTCCCGCGCCGCGGCGCCCACCTCTCCTACTGCCTTGGCTGGCTGCGCACCGAGGAGAACAACTACCTCTCGATCCCGCCGTCGACGGCCGCCACTCTGCCGAGGCAGGCCCAGGAGCTGATCGGCTACGCGGTGCACGACAGCATCCCGCGGGGCGGCGGCTACCTCGGCATGGTGCGCATGCAGGACCCCGTTGAGCTGATCGCCCGCGGCGAGCTGCCGACGTAGGTCGTGGGTCTCCTCGACGGGCTGCGCGTCCTCGACTTCACGATCTGGCGGCCCGGGCCCTACGCGACCCAGCTGCTCGCCGAGCTCGGCGCCGAGGTGCTGAAGGTGGAGCCGCCCGGGGGCGATCCGATGCGCGTGTACGCCGGGCTGTTCGCGAGCCTCAGCGCCGACAAGCGCAGCATCGTGCTCGACCTCAAGAACGGCGACGACCGCGCGCGGGCGCTCGAGCTCGCGGCCGAGGCCGGTGTCGTGGTCGAGGGCTACCGGCCCGGCGTCGCCGACCGGCTCGGCATCGGTTACGACGCGGTCCGGGCGGTCAATTCGTCGGTGGTCTACTGCTCGGTGTCGGGCCTCGGGCAGGACGGGCCGCTCTCGCAGGCTTCCGGCCACGACATCAACTACCTCGCCTGGTCGGGTGCCCTGGCGCCGGAGGGAGGCTCCCCGCGTGAGCCGGGAGTCCCCGTCGCCGACCTCTCGGGCGGCATGGCCGCCGCCTTCGCCATTTGCGCCGCCGTCGTCAAACAGATCAAGACCGGCGAGGGCGAGCGCATCGACGTCGCCATGGCCGACGTGCTGGCGACCTGGACCGGCGCAGTGACGCCCCACGCCGAGGGCACCGCCGAATCCGCGCGCGGCGTCCCCGGCTACGGCACGTTCAAAACCGCCGACGGCGGGCACGTCGTCCTGGGGGTTCTGACCGAGGACCACTTCTGGCGTCCGCTGTGCTCGGAGCTCGAGCTACCGGACGATGTCGGCGCCCTGACCTTCGTCGAGCGCATGGCGCGCGTCGAGGAGATGCAGGTCGAGATCACGTCGGCGATCGCCAAGCGCCAGCGGGACGACCTCGTCGGCGCACTGCTCGCCGTCGGCGTCCCCATCGCGCCGGTGCTCGACCGCTCCGAGATGGTCGGTCTCCGCCATTTCGTCGACCGCCGGGCCGTCACCACCGAAGACTGGCTCGACCCCGCCACCGGGTTCCCAGTGCGGTTCGTCAACCACCCGGCGACGCGGACGCAACCACCGCCCGAGATCGACGAACACCGCGGCCAGGGCTGGCGGACCCCCTGAAACCTCTCCGATCTTCAAAATGGCGCCGGCAAACGGGCACAAACGGCTCCGTGACCCAACATCGGAGAGGTTTTGGGGGTCAGCGGGGACAGCGAGGGTCAGCGGGCTTTTCAGCGGGCGCCGCGGAGGAGGACGCCGGGGAGGGCGCCGGTGTGCTCGCCGTCCTCGAAGGTGACCTCGCCGGTCTTGACCGTGGCGATGTAGCCGTCGGCCGTCTGCAGCAGGCGGGAGGCGC
>JAFASB010000382.1 GCA_019244985.1 Acidimicrobiia bacterium
CGAAGAACGGCGGCAGCCAGAGGCAGTCGACGCCGAGCCACTGCAGGTAGTCCAGCTTGTCGGTCATGCCGCGCAGGTCGCCCACGCCGTCGGCGTTGCTGTCGGCGAAGCCGCGCACCAGCACCTCGTAGAAGACGGCGGTCTTGAACCAGTCCGGGGTCTCGAACTGGTCCTCGATGGCGACCGTCATCGGGTCGCCCCCGGGAGGCGGGCAGACAGCACGTGGGCGGGCTCGACGTAGGGGTCGAGGTGCACGAAGTTGTGCTCCCCCCACTGCCAGGTCTGGCCGGTGATCTCGTCGGTCACGGGGAAGGTGTCCTCCCACGTCAGTCCGAGGGAAGGCATGTCGAGGTGGACCATCGTGGTGTGGGCCGCGTGGGGGTCGAGGTTGACCACCACGATGACGGTGTCGGTCTCTCCGCCGCTCGAGCCGGTCGAGAGCTGCTTGCTGAAGACGAGGACGTTGTCGTCCTCGCTGCTGTGGATGGCCACGTTGCGCAGCTGCTGCAGCGCGGGGTGCTGTCGCCGGATCCGGTTCAGGTTCGCGAGGTACGGCGCGAGGGTCTGCCCGGTGCGGTCGGCGCGGTCCCAGTCGCGGATCCGGATCTGGTACTTCTCGGAGTCGAGGTACTCCTCGCTGCCCGGCTTGAGAGCGACGTGCTCGTAGAGCTCGTAGCCGGCGTAGACGCCCCAGCTCGGTGAGCCGGTGGCCGCGACCACCGCGCGGATCTTGAACGCCTGAGGACCGCCGTACTGCAGGAACGCGTGGAGGATGTCGGGGGTGTTGACGAAGAAGTTCGGCCGCATCAGGTGGCTGGTCCGGTGGGACATCTCGAGGAGGTACTGCTCGAGCTCCCACCTGCTGGTGCGCCAGGTGTAGTGCGTGTAGCTCTGGTGGAAGCCGATGGCGCCGTGGGCCTGCATCCGCGGCGGCAGCGTGAACGCCTCGGCCAGGAAGATCACGTCGGGATCGGTCGCGCGGATCCGGCCCAGCAGCCACTCCCAGAACTGCAACGGCTTGGTGTGCGGGTTGTCGACGCGGAAGATCCGCACACCGTGGGCCATCCAGTGCCGGATGAGGCGCTCCGACTCGGCGTAGATGCCCTCCGGGTCGTTGTCGAAGTTGATCGGGTAGATGTCCTGGTACTTCTTCGGCGGGTTCTCGGCGTAGGCGATGGTGCCGTCGGCTCGGGTGGTGAACCACTCGGGGTGCTCGGTCGCCCAGGGGTGGTCGGGGGCCGCCTGGAGCGCGAAGTCGAGGGCCACCTCGAGGCCCAGCCGGTCGGCCTCGGCGACGAACGCGTCGAAGTCCTCGAGCGTGCCGAGGTCGGGGTGCACGGCGTCGTGGCCGCCGTCCGTGCTGCCGATCGCCCACGGGGACCCGACGTCGTCGGGCGTCGGGGTCAGGGTGTTGTTGGCGCCCTTGCGGTTGATCTCGCCGATGGGGTGGATCGGCGGCATGTAGATCACGTCGAAGCCCATGGCGGCGACGGCCTCGAGCCGCTTGGCGGCCGTCGCGAAGTTGCCGCTGACGACCTTGCCGGTCTTCTCGTCGACGTAGGCGCCCTCCGAGCGCGGGAAGAACTCGTACCAGCTCGAGAACAACGCCTTCTGGCGGTCGACGAAGAGTGGGTAGGGACCGTCGGTGGAGAGCAGGTCGCGGAGCGGGTGGGCGGCCAGCACCGCGAGCAGCTCGCCGGCCTCGGCGGCGGCCAGCCGGGCCTCGTCGGGCCGCGCCGTGTCCTTGAGCGCCTTGACGGCGTCCTTGATGACCGCCTTCTCGCTCTTGTCGAGGGACCCTTCCTTGAGCACCCGCTCGAGGACGAGCACGCCCTCGGTGAACATCAGCTCGACGTCGACCCCGGCGCGGATCTTGATGCCCGCGTCGTGCAGCCAGGTGCCGATCGTGTCGCTCCAGGACTGGATCTCGAAGGTCCACGGCCCCTCGGCGTCGGTCCGGACCCTCGCCGTCATCCGCAGGGGCTGGTCGGGGATGTCGCGCATGCGCACCGGACCGCGTCGTACGCCCTCGGCATCGATGAGGACCACCTCGGCGCCGAGCTGGTCGTGACCCTCACGGAACACGGTCGCGGAGACCACGAGCTCCTCGCCGACCGACGCCTTGGCAGGGTGACGCCCCAGGTCGACGACCGGCGCCACGTCGAAGACAGGGATTCGGCCGACCATGCCCTTTACATTTCCGAATTGGGCGGACCTATGCAAATGGAGGGGTCTGGACTCCGTCTGCTAGAAGACCTCCAGCTCAGCGGCGTGGACCAGCTCGTCGCGGTCGGAGGCTGCCTTGCAGTCGGTGTCGTTGGCCGGGTCGTTGTCCTGCTCGCCGGCGTAGGCCGGGGTGCCGGAGCACTGGTTCTCCAGGGCCACGATCCGCACGAACGCAGCCTGCGTGTCCGGTACGTCGAAGGAGCGCATCGTCAGGTCGGGGGCGACCGGGCGAGGCAGCACCGACGGGAACGCGTTGTCGGGGCTGGTGTAGATCCGCTTCCAGCTCGCGGCCGAGGAGCAGGCCGTCGCACAGGTCTCGATCGCGAACTTGC
>JAFASB010000429.1 GCA_019244985.1 Acidimicrobiia bacterium
GTAGCGGTTGCGGAAGGGCAGCAGGGGGCTGTCGGCCTGGCCCGGCCGGGGCCGGGTCCGCAACGCGAACGTCGCCGAGAACGGGTCGAGGGCCTCGGCCTCGAGTGACTCGGGCGTCTGCCCGTTGACGCGCAGCTCGAGCCGCGACAGAAACCGGGTGTCGCGGAAGAAGAGGCCCTGGGGAAGGTTGGGAGCCATGTCCCCCGAACGGCCCGAGATGGCGAACGCCGAACCCTCGACCAGGGTGATCGTGCCGGTGGTGCCCAGCATCGGCACCTCGCCGGCGTACGTCCACGGTTCGGCCATAAGCCTCGCCGACTCTAACGGCCCAGGTCAGGGGCCCTTCGGGATTTTCCCCTACCTACGTAGTGTTATTAGACTTGACCCCCACATGAGCACCGACGCACCCCTGTTCCAGATCGAAGGCCTGCACGTGGCCGTCGAAGGCCAGGAGATCCTCAAGGGCGTCGACCTCACCGTGCTTCCCGGCGAGGTGCACGCTTTGATGGGCCCCAACGGGTCGGGCAAGTCGACGCTGGCGAACTCGCTCCTCGGCAACCCCGACTACCAGGTCACCGGTGGCCGCATCCTGTTCAAGGGCGAGGACGTGACCGCCTGGCCCACCGACGTGCGCGGCAAGTCGGGGATGTTCCTCGCCTTCCAGTACCCCCAGGAGATCCCGGGCGTCTCGGTCATCAACTTCCTGCGCCAAGCCCTGTCGGCACGCAAGGGAATCGACCTGTCGATCCTCGAGCTGCGGCTGGCGATCATGGAGTGGATGAAGCGCCTCGACATGGACCCCGCCTTCGGCGACCGCTACCTCAACGAGGGGTTTTCCGGTGGCGAGAAGAAGCGCAACGAGATCCTGCAGATGGCGATCCTCGAGCCCGACTTCGCCGTCCTCGACGAGACCGACTCCGGACTCGACATCGACGCCCTGAAGGTCGTCGCCACCGGCGTGCAGGAGGTCCGCACGGACCGACCGGAGCTCGGCGTCCTCCTGATCACCCACTACCAGCGCATCCTGTCCTACCTGCAGCCCGACAAGGTGCACGTGCTGATCAACGGTCGCATCGTCGAGAGCGGCGGCCCGGAACTGGCCGAGCGTCTCGAGCAAGAGGGCTACGAGGCGTGGCGATCATGAGCGGTTCTCTCGACGTCGCGCGGATCAAGAAGGACTTCCCGATCCTCGACCGCGTTACCCACGACCACCGGCTCGTGTACCTCGACTCGGCGAACAGCTCCCAGAAGCCGCGCGCCGTGATCGAGGCCATGGAGCACTTCACCGAGCACAGCTACGCCAACATCCACCGAGCGGTGTACGAGATCGCCGAGGAGGCGACCGCGGCCTACGAGGGTGGGCGCGAGGCGATGCGGCGCTTCATCAACGCGCCGTCGAGCCGCGAGGTGATCTTCACCAAGAACGCCACCGAGGCAATCAACCTGGTCGCCTACTCGTGGGCCCGGCACAACCTGGGCGAGGGCGACGCCATCCTCCTCACCGAGATGGAGCACCACGCCAACTTCGTTCCGTGGCTCGTGCTTCGCGAGGAGAAGGGCGTCGAGCTGCGCTTCATCGGCCTGACCGAGGGCGGCCAGCTCGACCTCACCGACCTTGATCGTCTCATCGACGGCGTGTCGCTCGTCGCCGTCGCCGGCATCTCCAACGTGCTCGGCACGATCAATCCCGTGCGCCAACTGGCAGACGCGGCCCACGACGCCGGCGCCCTGCTGCTCGTCGACGGTGCCCAGTACACGCCGCACATGGCGACCGACGTACAGGCTCTCGGCTGCGATTTCTACGCGTGGACCGGCCACAAGATGCTCGGTCCCAGCGGCATCGGCGGCCTGTGGGCGCGCGAGGAACTGCTGGACGCCATGCCCGCCTTCCTCACCGGCGGCGAGATGATCCGCGACGTGCGCCTTGACGGATGGACGCCGAACGAGCTGCCCTGGAAGTTCGAGGCGGGCACGCCGCCGATCGTCGAGGCCGTCGGCCTGCGCGCCGCCGTCGAGTACCTCGAGGGTCTCGGGATGGACGCCGTGCGCGAGCACGACGTCGAGCTCACCGGATACGCGCTGCGCACGTTGACCGAACGCCATGGCGACAAGATCACGATTCACGGCCCGTCGGAGCCCGCAGCCAGAGGCGGGGTGATCTCGTTCGTCTACGAGAACGTGCACCCCCATGACCTGTCCCAGGTGCTCGACCAGTCCGGTGTCTGCGTTCGGGCCGGTCACCACTGCGCCAAACCACTGATGCGGCGCCTCGGTGTGGGAGCAACGGCCCGCGCCTCGGTGTACGTGTACAACGACGAAGCCGACGTCGACGCCCTCAACGAGTCGCTCGACGAAGCCGACCGGCTGTTCGCCATCTAAGGTCGCCAGGACCATGCCAGGCCTCGAAGACCTCTACCGGGAGATCATCCTCGACCACTACCGGAACCCCCGGAACCGGGGTGAGCTCGACGCGCCGCCCGCCCTGCGAGTCGAGGGCTTCAACCCGCTCTGCGGCGACGAGGTGGTCGTGTACCTCGATGTGGCCGATGACGGCAGCGTCAACGACATCAAGATCTCGGGACAGGGTTGCTCCATCAGCCAGTCGTCGGCGTCGATGATGTCCTCGGCGGTCAAGGGCAAGTCGGCCGAGGAGGCCCGGGCCCTGATCAGGGCGTTCAAGGCCATGATGTCGATCCACGAGCAGCGTCTCGACGGCAGCGAGGAAGAGGATCCCATCCAGGCCGAGCCCGACGTCAAGCTCGGCGATCTGGAAGCTCTTCAGGGCGTGGTGAAGTTCCCGGTCCGCATCAAGTGCGCGACGCTCTCGTGGAACACGCTGGCCCAAGGCCTCGACGAGGCCGCTGCCGACGCGCCGACCGCGTAGTCCGCTTTCGATCCCGGCCCCGGCTAAAGCACCCCCCGTCGCGGTGCCGATTGAGCACCATGTCCCACCCTCAGCTGGACAGTCTCCTCAGCGCGCTCGCGAGCCATGACGGTTCTGACCTCCACATCAAGGGCCACGCTGTCCCCCGGATCCGGGTCGACGGGGACCTGAGGAAGCTCCAGGTCGAGCCCCTGACGCCGGAAACAGTTTCTGAGATGGCGGCCGCCATCATGCGCGACGACACCGCCGAGCAGTTCGAGCGCCACAACGAAGCCGATTTCGCTTACTCGATCAGCGGGCTCGCCCGCTTCCGGGTCAACGCTTTTCGACAGCGCGGAACTGTGGCGATGATCTTCCGTCGCGTTCGCCCTTCCGCGGCGTCGTTCGACGAGCTCGGCCTGCCGCTCGTCCTTGCCCGTCTCGCCAACGAACCGCGCGGCCTCGTGCTGGTCACCGGCCCCACCGGATCAGGGAAGACGACGACCCTCGCGGCCATGATCGACCACATCAACACCAATCGTGAGGTGCATGTGGTGACGATCGAGGACCCGATCGAGGTGCTGCACCGCGACAAGCTGGCGTCGATCGAGCAACGTGAAATCGGCGTCGACACCGCGACGTTCAGTACAGCCATGCGCGCCGCCATGCGCCAGGATCCGGACGTCATCCTCGTCGGCGAGATGCGAGACGAGGAGACGGTCGCCGCAGCGCTGAGCGCGGCCGAGACCGGTCACCTCGTGCTGTCGACCCTGCACACGATCGACGCCACCGAGACAGTCAACCGAATCGTCGACTTCTTCCCGCCCCACAAGCAGAAGCAGGTCCGCATCGCGCTCGCCGGCGCGTTGAAAGGCATCGTCTGCCAGCGCCTCGTGCCGCGCGCCGACAAGGAGGGCCGCGTCGCCGCCCTCGAGGTCATGGTCGCCAACGGCCGGATCTCGCAGTGCATTGCCGAGCCCCAGCTCGGCGGCGACATCTCCGAGATCATCGCCGACGGCGAGTACTACGGCATGCAGACCTTCGACCAGCACCTGGCCAAGCTCGTCGAGGAGGGCGTCGTCGACATGGCAGGCGCCGCCCTCGGCGCCACCAATCTCCACGACCTCCGCGTCGCCCTCAACCGCAAGGGCGTCGTCAGCGCCGGCACCAGGTCCTAACCGTCAGCTCGTAGGGGGCGAGAACTTCTCGGCGGTGCCATTCACCGCAACCCACAGGTTGCGGTCGGGACCCGTGGTGATCGCCTGCAGGTTGCCCCCGTGCGAGTTGAGCGTGAACGCCGTCACATCCAGGTTGGGAGTCAGTCGAACGACGGTGTCATCACCAGTGCTCGGGCTCGACGCGAACCAGACGTTGCCGTCGGGGCCCGCGGTGATACCGCTCGACCAGCCATTCCCGTCGGGCGAGTCGACTTCCTTCACCTGACCAGCCGGTGTGATCCGCCCGGCGCCGGAGCCGCCGAAGAACCACACATTGCCGTCGGGGCCGAGGGTCACCGCGTTCGGCTTGTGCTGCACGGGGAACTCCGTCACGGCGCCCTGCGGGGTGATCCGGCCGATCTTGCTGGTGTCCTCGGTGAACCAGACATTCCCGTCAGACCCTCGCGTGACGCTGCCCACCTGGGCGGGAGTCGCAAAGTGAGTGACTGCTCCGGACGTAGTTATCCGGCCGACGCCCTGGCCGGATCCGAACCACAAGGCACCATCGGAACCCGCAGCAATTGAGAACCCGGCGGCCGCGGGGTACTCGGTGATCTGGCCGCTTGGCGTGATGCGGCCGATCTTGCCGGGCCCGTACTCCGTGAACCAGAGGTTTCCGTCCGGTCCGACGGTGATGCCATCCGGGCCGCTGTACGAGGTCGACGGGTGGAAGGAGAACCTGGTGACCGCGCCGGTGGGCGTGATGCGGGCGACGTCCATCGTCGACACAGCCCACAGGTTGCCGTCGGGACCCGCGGTCATTCCCCAATAGCTCCAGTCCCCGACGGCATATTCCGTCGCCGTCAGCTTGTGCGACGGCGTCGTCGTGGTCGTCGTCGATGGTTTCGTCGACGGAGTTGTGTGGGCGGTCGTCGAGGTGGGAGTGGGGGTGGTGGTCGGCGTAGCCTGGCCACCTGGCACCGGCACCATGGCGCCCTGGTCCGTCGTCGGTGTCGTCGTCCCGCCCTCCGACGCCACGTGCTGGCGGTTCGAGCTGCCCGAGCTGGCCGACACGAGCAGTGCCACCATGACGGCGATAGCAGCGGCGACTGACCCGACGAGGATCATCGGGCGCGGCAGACGCCCCAGCCGTCCCCCCGTTGCCGGCCGAAGCGTCGGCGGGGGATCGGCATCCTCGACCAGCGAGCGGAGCTCCCACGACAGGTGCTCGTCGAACGGGTCACGGTTCACGGGCGGTCCCCCAACAGCTCGCGCAAGGCGTCGCGCCCACGGGAGAGATGTGACTTGGCGGTGCCGACCGTCGTTCCCATCGCGGACGCGACCTCGTCGACAGGAAGGGCGTCGTAATAGTGCAGGACGACGGCAGTCCGCTGCTTGGTCGGAAGTCTTCGCAACGCGTCCCACACGACCTGCCGGTGCACGACCTGATCTTCAGGGCCATACGCAGGGGCCACGTCCAGCTTTACCTCGCTCCGACGCTGGAACCCCCGACGCAGGAACGTGCGCTTGACCTGGTTGACGACGCTGCGCCGGAGGTAGGCGCCGAAGTCGTCGATCGCGCCGGCGCGCCAGCGGGGCAGCACCTGGGCGAACGCCTCGCTCATGGCATCATCCGCGGTCGCCGCGTCTCCACCGCACAGGAGCAGCGCCAGCCGATAGGCGTAGCCCTTGTTCGCCTGGAACAAATCTTCGAACGTGTCATCGCCCTCAACCGATTGGAGATCGAGATCCGCCCGCCTCGAATCCGTCACAACCGCGCCCCCCATCTCCCACACCAGAGGCACGGGTGGCGGAAAAGGTTGAGCACGCCGTCAAAGATTCGCAGTCGTCCCTATCCTCACCTGGGTGGCGCTCTCGTCGCTCCAGCCGCTGAGGAGGAAGAACTTCGCGCTGATCTGGACGGCGGCCCTCGTGTCGAACGTCGGGTCCTGGATGCAGACCGTCGCCGTCGGAGCACTGGTGACCGAGGCGACCGGGAAGAGCGCTTGGACGGGAATCGTGGCGGCCGCCGCCTTCATCCCGATCGGCATCTTCTCCCCCGTCGGCGGCGCGCTCGCCGACCGCGTCGACCGGCGCCGATACTTCATCGGCACCACGATCGGCGAGACCTTCTTCGCCGCCCTGCTGGCGTTGGCGGTGGCGACGGGCCACGCCGAACCGTGGCTGGTGACCGTGCTCGTCTTCCTCGGCGGGTGCCTCACGTCGTTGGGCATTCCCGCCTATCAGGCCATCATCCCCGAGCTGGTGCCTCAGGAGGAGTTGCTGGCAGCCATGAGTCTGGGTGCCGCCCAGTACAACTTCGGCCGCGTGATCGGCCCCGCCCTTGCGGGCGTCGTCATCCTGGCCGGGTCCTACAGCCTGGTCTTCGCCGTCAACGCCGCCTCGTTCGGTGCCGTGATCGTCGCCCTGCTCTTCAGCCGCTTCGCCGAGCGCCCGCACAATCCAGAGCAGACGAGCCTGCGCGCCCAGATCGCCGAGGGCGCACGTGCGGCCATGGCCGAGCCCGGGTGCCGGCTGGCGATCATCCTCATCGGGATCACGGCGCTTCTGATCTCCCCGTTCATCGCCCTGATCCCCGCCGTGGCCATCAACCTTCTCCACGAGGGAGCGAAGGGCACCTCGGTGCTCGTCACCGCGCAGGGGATCGGCGCGGTCGTCGGCGCCCTCGCGCTCACACCGCTCGCGCTCCGCTACGGACGCCGACGGGTGATCGTCGCCGACCTGGCGTTCGTTCTGCCGTTGACGATCATCCTGTACGCCGCCGCACCCTCGCTGTGGACCGCCGCCGCCGCCCTGGTCGCCGTGGGCGCGGCCTACATCGGCGTGCTCTCGGGGCTGATGACGGTCGTGCAGCTTCGCGCACCGAACGAACTACGCGCTCGCATCCTGAGCGTCTACATGGTGTCGCTGGGTGTCGTGTACCCGATCGGCGCCGTGATCCAGGGCAAGCTCGGCGACGAGTTCGGCCTCCGGACCGTGGTCATCGTGGCCGCGGTCGCCTTTGCGGGGATCATCATCGTCCTCCTCGGTACCGGCGCCCAGCGCCGGCGCGTGCTCGAAGAGGCCTCACCTGCAGTGGCTGCAGAGCCGGAGCCATCCGTGCCCGTCGCCCTCGCGTAGAGAGGGCGTGCGAAGGAGGGCTGCCGTACTTCTGTGCGCGCTGGCCGCGGCGTTCATAGCGACGCCGCCCGCTGACGCCGCGAGCACCGGCGTGACGATCCAGAACTTCAGCTTCCAGCCACAGGCCGTCACGATCAACGTCGGCGGAACGGTGACGTGGACGATGCGCGACGCGAACACCCAGCACACCGTCACCGCTGACGACAACAGCTTCTCGTCGTCGAACCTCACTACCGGCCAGTCGTTCACCCACACCTTCAGCCAGCCAGGGACCTTCACCTACCACTGCAACATCCACCCCACGATGACCGGCAGCGTGATGGTGCAGGGCTCGAGCCCGGCGACGCAGCCGCCTCCGACGCAGCCATCCGCCACCATGCCGCCCCCGCCGCCGGCCGCGACGGCGCCGCCGGCGACCGCGGCACCGCGCACGACGCTCGCCCCAACCGCCACGACGCCGGCGCCGACGACTACCGCACCGTCGACGACGACCACGATCGCCCCTCCGGCCGCCGCCTCCGGAACCACCTCGTCCACCATGGCGGCGGCCGGGGGAGGCGTGGCTCTGCCCGCACAGAAGGCCTCGGCCGCCAATGGCCGTGGGGGCGGCGTGAGCGCGTGGTTGATCGTCCTCGCCGTGATCCTGGCCGGCGGCGCCGCGACCGGCGGCGTCCTCCTTCGCCGCCGCGCGGCCTAGGGCTCCGCGGCCTCCGCGCCCTCGGAGACCTCGGCGAGTACGACGGCGGCGGCGCCGACAGCCTCGCTCTCGGCCGCCTCGACGCCCATCTCGTCGGTCGGCACCGTGACGTGGGCCGTCTCCCGCAGCGGCGTCTCCTTCAGCAGGAAGGTGACGAAGAAGGCCACGATCATCAATGGCAGGCCGAACAGGAACACGACGTGGATCGACCGTGCCAGCGAGAGAAGGACGCCGTGCTGCGTCGCCGGGGGCAGCTGGCGGATGGCCGCCGGGCTGGCGGTGAGGCTCTGGACGTTGAGCTTGCCGGCGGTCCTCGCCGGGACCAACTTCGGCAGGTAGTACGCGAGACGGTTGTTGAGGATGGCGCCGTACATGGAAACGCCGAAGGACGCCCCCATCGACCGGCTGAACGTCTCGACGCCAGTCGCCGTGCCGAGGTCACGGTGCTCGACAGCGTTCTGGACGGCGAGCACCATCACCTGGATGATCATCCCCATGCCCGCGCCGAGGACGAGCATGTAGGCCGTCGACTTGATATGCGACGTTCCAATGCCCATCGTCGACAACAGGTAGAGGCCGATCGCCATCATTGCGGTCCCCGTCACCGGGAACACCTTGTAGCGCCCGGTGCGCGTGATGACACGCCCCGAGAGGATCGACGCAATCGTCAACCCGACCATCAGCGGCAGGATCAGCAGCCCCGAGTTGGTGGCGCTGGCGTGGCCGACCGTCTGCAGGTAGAGCGGTAGGAACACGATGGAGCCGAACATGGCGAGGCCGACGAGGAACTCGAGTCCCGTCGCGACACTGAACACCGGGTTGCGCCACAGTCGCAGAGGGATCAACGGCTCTTCGACCCGTCCTTCGACGACGAGGAAGGCGGCGAGCGCGACGGCGCCGAGAGCACCCAGTCCGATGATCTGCGGCGAGTCCCAGGCGTACTGGTCGCCGCCCCACACGGTGGCCAGGATCAGGGAGCTGGCCGCCAACATGACGAGCGCCGCGCCCCAGTAGTCGATGCGGTGCTCGATGCGCTTGAACGGCAGGTTGAGCACGGCCGAGGTGATCACGAGGGCAACGACACCGACGGGCAGGTTGATGTAGAAGACCCAACGCCACGAGAGATGGTCGACGAAGAAGCCGCCGAGCAGCGGTCCGATCACGCTGGCGAAGGCGAAGAC
>JAFASB010000514.1 GCA_019244985.1 Acidimicrobiia bacterium
AACAGGTGATGAAGGACCGCGCCGACTACGCGCGCAAGGGCATCGCGCGCGGCCGCAGCCTCGCCGGTCTCATCTACAACGACGGCGTTCTCATCTGTGCCGAGAACCAGTCGCGCACCCTCCACAAGGTGAGCGAGATCTACGACCACATCGCCTTCGCAGGCGTCGGCCGCTACAACGAGTTCGACTCGCTGCGCACCGCCGGCGTCCGACTCGCCGACCTGCGCGGCTACTCGTACTCGCGTGAGGACGTAGACGCCCGCTCACTCGCCAACGCCTACGCCCAGACGCTCGGCCAGGTCTTCACCCACGAGATGAAGCCCTACGAAGTCGAGATCCTCGTTGCCGAGCTCGGCGTTGACGGCAACCCCGATCAGCTCTTCCATCTCCTCTACGACGGCACCGTCGTCGACGAGGAGAACTTCACCGTCCTCGGTGGCGACGCCGATTCCATCGCCGAGCGCCTCAAGGACGCGTTCAGCGAGGGCATGGACCTGGCACCTGCACTGCAAGCGGCGGTCACGGCGCTTGCAGGCCCCGAGCGCACCCTCACCGGCAAGGACCTGGAGGTCGCCGTGCTCGCGCGGAGCAATGGCCGCCGCGCCTTCAAGCGCATCCTGGACGGCGACCTGCAACAGCTCCTGGAGCGCTGATGGCGCCGCCTACGGCGGCGACTCGAGCTGGGCGCGCTGTCCGGGGTTGGCCAGATCGAGGAGCGACTTCCGCGCACCTGGAACGCGCTTCAGAATCCCGAACAGAGTGTTGCGCAGCTCGGTGACGGAAGCCTCGATGCTGTCGACCTGTCCCACGGTCCTCGTCATCGGTCCGACGAGGTTGTCGATCTGGCGCTCGACCTGATCGGCGACGTCGGCGAGATGGTCAGCCAGCCGTCCCAGGTCGGTGACCAGAAGGCGCGCCGACTTCAAGGTCTCGGGTAGGGCGGCGATCTCGTTGAGGATGGCGATGGGCCAACCTACGAGGCCCGCCACGTCCAGACCCGGGCGGCGATCAGCCATTCAGATCGACCGGGCGAACACCACGGCGGCCAGGAGGACGACCGCCACCAGGAAGACCCACAGCTCGCGCGGGGCGGTGACGTCGAAGTCGCCGTCGCCGTCCTCGTCGAAGGCGGACTCGACCTCGTCGGCGAGCAGGAGTTCCTGCGCCTCGGGCAGGTCCTCTTCGGCGACGAACACGTGCACCTCACCCATGGGATAGATGCCGTCGACGTTGCCGCGCAGTTCTGTGACGAGGCCCTCGGCGCCGAGACGGGCGGCGATCACCCTCGCGTGAAACGTCGTGCGGACGGTCGCCAGGCGAACCATGCGAGTCCGTTGCACAGTGTGAACGCTACCGTTGAGTGCAGTGGAGCGTCGGATTTTCGGCCTCGAGAACGAGTACGGCGTCACCTGCACCCTCCGCGGCCAGCGGCGGCTCAGTCCCGACGAAGTGGCGCGGTACCTGTTCCGCCGTGTCGTGTCGTGGGGCCGGAGCAGCAACGTGTTCCTCGAGAACGGTGCTCGTCTCTATCTCGACGTCGGCAGCCACCCCGAGTACGCCACGCCCGAGTGCGACTCGATCGAGGACCTGGTCATCCACGACAAGGCCGGCGAGCGCATCCTCGAGAGCCTTCTGGCCAGCGCCGAGCAGCGTCTCCGCGAGGAGGGCATCCGGGGCGTCGTCTATCTCTTCAAGAACAACACCGACTCGGCGGGGAACTCCTACGGGTGCCACGAGAACTATCTGACGAGCAGGCGCGACGACTTCAGCCACTACGCCGAGATCCTCATCCCGTTCTTCGTCAGCCGCCAGGTCTATGCCGGTGCGGGCAAGGTGCTGCAGACGGCGCGCGGTGCGATGTATTGCATCAGCCAGCGGGCGGAGCACATCTGGGAGGGCGTGTCCTCCGCGACGACCCGCAGCCGGCCGATCATCAACACGCGTGACGAGCCTCACGCAGACGCCGAGCGCTTCCGGCGGCTGCACGTGATCGTCGGCGACTCGAACATGAGCGAGTACGCCACGTTCCTGAAGGTGGGCGCGACCAGCATCCTGCTGCGCATGCTCGAGGACCCGTCGGTCGTACTGCGCGACATGAGCCTCGAGAACCCGATACGCGCCATCCGTGAGATCAGCCACGACATCACGTGTAAGCGCCGCGTGCGTCTCGCCAACGGGCGCGAGGCGAGCGCCATCGACATCCAGAGCGAGTACCTGAACCGGGCGCTTCGGTACTCGGAGACCAAGGGTCTCAGCCCCCTGGAGGAGCAGGCCCTCAAGATGTGGGAGCACTGCCTGACCAAGCTCGAGGTCGACCCCTTGGCGCTCGACCGTGAGTGCGACTGGGTGATCAAGCACAAGCTGGTCGAGGGCTACCGAGCCCGCCACAACCTCCCGCTCACCCACCCACGCGTGGCACTCATGGATCTGCAGTACCACGACGTGAACCGCCAGCGCGGCCTCTACTACCGAATGCAGGACAAGAACCTCGTCGAGCGGGTCGTCACCGACGAGGCCATCGACAACGCCATGATCGAGCCGCCGCAGACCACGCGGGCCCGGCTGCGCGGCGAGTTCATCCGCAGGGCCAAGGAACGGAAGCGCGACTACACCGTCGACTGGGTGCACCTGAAGCTCAACGACCAGGCTCAGCGCACCGTCCTTTGCAAGGACCCTTTCAAGGCCCGCGACGAGCGCGTCGAAAAGCTGATCGCTTCTCTCTAGCGACGTGCCGTCCTACAAGACCGGCACGGTCACCAAGCTCCTGTCCGAGCGCCCCGGGCTGCAGCGCGTCGAGGTCGACGGGGCCAAGGCCTACGTGCTCACGCAACTGATCGGCACGGTGCAGGAGGGCGATCGGGTCATCGTCAACACCACGGCCGTGGAGCTCGGGCTCGGCACCGGTGGGTGGGACGTCGTGCACTGGAACCTCGAGCGCGACGAGTGGTCCGAGCGCGGCGCCGGCCATGAGATGAAGCTGCGCTATACGAGCAGCCAGGTCGACACGGGCGTCAGCCCGGCGCCGACGGGTGCCCCCTCCTACGCCGGTGCGCCACTGGTGGCGTGCTTCCTCCACAGCCAGATCGCGGCCGTCGCCGCGACCTTCAAGCAGGCGGCGCCGGCGGCGAGGCTGGCCTACGTGATGACCGAGGGCGGCGCTCTTCCGATCGCGATCAGTGACCTCGTCGACGATCTCACACGCATGGGCTGGATCGACGTCACCGTCACCGCCGGGCAGGCGTTCGGCGGCGACCGTGAGGCCGTCAACGTGTGGCACGCGCTCGAGGTGGCCTCGGACTGTGACGCCGTCGTGGTCGGCATGGGCCCCGGCTCGCTCGGCAGCGAGAGCGAGTTGGGCTTCAGCGGGCTCGAGGTTGCGACCGTCCTGCAGGTCGCGGCGAAGGCCGACCGGCGTCCGATCGTGGCCCTCCGCTGGTCCGATGCCGATGCGCGGGCCCGGCACCGCGGCCTCAGCCACCACGCCGTGACCGCCCTGCGGCTCACGGACGCCACCGCGATCGTCCCGGTCCCGAAGGGCGGGCCGAAACCGGAGGTCGGCGGCCACAACGTCGTGGAGGTCGATGTCCCCGACGTCGCCGGGCTCTTCGAAGACGCCGGGCTCGACGTGCGCACGATGGGCCGCTCGCCCGCCGATGATCCCGGCTTCTTCGCCTTCGCCGGCGCCGCCGGTGTCGTCGCCGCCCAGCGCACGCGCTGATAGGAAGGTGCTGTGGACCGTCTCGAGCGGTTGATCAACCTCACCGCCGCGCTGCTCGACGCCGAGCGTCCGCTCACCGCTGACGAGCTGCACGTCCGGCTGCCCGGGTACGCCGAGAACATCGGTGCCTTCCGCCGCGCCTTCGAGCGGGACAAGGACGTGCTGCGGGAGATGGGGGTGCCGCTCGTGCTCGAGCCCGTCGACGCGGTTTCGCAGCCGGGCGTCGAGGGCTACCGCATTCCCAAGGACGAGTACTACCTCCAAGATCCAGGCCTCGAACCCGACGAGCTGGCTGCTCTCCACCTGGCCGCGTCGGCCGTCGAGCTCGAGGGCGCGGGAGGGGTGGAGGCGCTGTGGAAGCTCGGCGGATGGGTCGCCGAGGAGGGCCCGCCGCCGGCGGTCGCGGCCCTTCCGGGTGCGTCGCACCTGGCGGCCGCTTTCGGCGCCATCTCGCGGCGCCGTCCCGTGACGTTCACCTACCGAGGAGGAGATCGACGCGTCGACCCGTGGCGCCTCGCCTTCCGCAACGGCCACTGGTACCTGCTTGGCCGCGACCACAACCGCGACGGCGAACGGAACTTTCGCCTCGACCGTGTCGAGTCCGAAATCGTCGCCGACGATGCAGCGGCGCCGTTCGAGCCGCCCGACAGCACGGCCGCGCCGGCGGCGCCGTGGCAGATGGGCGACGAGGAGCCGGTCCGGGCCCGGCTCCATGTGGATGCCGACCACGCGGGCTGGGCCATCGGCCAGGTGGGTGCCGATGCCGTCGAAGACCGTGGTGCGGACGGGTCGGTCGTGCTCGGCGTCACCGTGACCAACCGCAGCGCCTTCCGGTCGTTCGTGTTGGGCTTTCTCGACCATGCCGAAGTGCTCGATCCGGCGGAGCTCCGCGCCGACCTCGTCGAGTGGCTCGAGCAGCTCTGCGGCGCATGACCGAGAAGACCGGCCGGAAAGGCGCGGACGAGAAGCTGCAGCGCCTTCTGGCCCTGGTGCCGTGGGTGGCAGCGCGCGACGGCCCGACACTCGCCGAGGTGTGCGAGCGGTTCGGATGCACCGAGGAGGAGCTCGTCTCGGACCTCGACCGGCTGTTCATGTGTGGGCTGTATCCCTACACGCCCGACGTGCTCATCGAGGTCGACGTCGCCGACGGGCGTGTCTGGATCCGCTACGCCGACTACTTCTCACGCCCACTCCGGCTCACGCCTGCCGAGGGTCTGTCGCTCCTCGCCGCCGGCAAGGCCGTCCAGTCGTTCCCCGGTGCCGACCAGGCCGGGCCTCTCGCGCGGGGACTGGCCAAGCTGGCCGCCACGCTCGGCATCGGCAGCGACGACGCCCTCGACGTCGCTCTCGCCAGCGTGCCCGAAGACGTCATGAGCGCGCTGCGCGCCGGCGTGGACGACCGTCACCAGGTCGAGCTCGACTACTACTCGTTCGGTCGCGACGAGGTGACGAGCCGCGTCGTCGACCCGTACGCCGTGTTCTCTGCCGGCGGCCAGTGGTACCTGTCGGCCTACTGCCACGCGGTCAACGACGACCGGCTGTTCCGCGTGGACCGGGTGCGGGCGGCGACGCTCCTCGACACTCCCGTCGAGCGCACCGAAGGGAGTGTGGCGACCGCGGTCTACAGCGCCCGGGACGACGACGCCCGTGTGACGATCGAGCTGGCGCCTTCGGCGCGGTGGGTCGCGGAGCAGTACCCGGTCGAGGCGAGCAAGGAGCTGAGGGGTGGGCGCATGCGCGTGACGCTGGCCGTCAGCGAGCGGGCGTGGCTCGAGCGGTTGCTGCTCCGCCTCGGCGCCGACGGGCGGGTGACAAAGGCCACGGCCCCCGCGCTGAGCGACGCCGGTCGCGACGCGGCGTGTCGGATCCTGCGCCGCTATCGCCCGGACGCTCGCTGACGGTCCGGCGAACCCAGGCGGTACCCTCGCCACACCGATGGACCCCTCGTCGCCCCGAACCGTGCCGCCGCCCGAGCGGCCGTCGGCGCAGCCGCCTGCCCAAGAATCCGAGGCAGCACCCCGCAGCAGCGTGCGGTCTGCCGTCGAATGGGTGGTCATCGTGGTCGCCGCCCTGCTGGCGGCGCTGCTCATCAAGACCTTCCTGCTGCAGGCCTTCTACATCCCGTCAGACTCGATGAACCCCACGCTCGTGCAGCGTGACCGGGTGCTCGTCAACAAGCTCAGCTACCACTTCCACGACGTGCACCGCGGCGACATCATCGTGTTCAAGCGGCCGCCCGGTGAGGACGACCCGACGATCAAGGACCTCATCAAGCGGGTGATCGGGTTGCCGGGAGACACGATCGAAGGCCGTGACGGCCAGATCCTCGTCGACGGGCGGGCCTTGAAGGAGTCCTACACCGCCAAGAACTCGCCGCTGATCGACTTCACGCCGCGGCAGGTCCCCGCCGGCCACTTCTTCGTCATGGGCGACAACCGCGGCAACTCAAAGGACAGTCGCGTCTTCGGCCCGATCAGCAAGTCGCTGATCGTCGGGCGCGCCTTCGTACGCGTCTGGCCGCTCAGCAAGATCAGCCTGCTCTAGCGCTGGCGCATCGCGTCCATCATCCGGTCGACGTGGTCGGAGTACACGGCGTCGATGCCCATGTCGAGCAGGTCGAGGATCATGCGCTCGTGCTGGGCGTCCCACCCGAACGTGAGTCGCCCGAAGCGGTGGAACAGGGTCGTGAGCCCGCCGGTCCAGTCGCTGCGGTGCAGGTTGACGACTTCGATGCCGTCGTTCGCCAGCTGGGCCGCCAGGCGCTCGGGTCCGTGGGGCATGCGCCGCAGCCGCGTGCTGTGGACGAGGTGGGCGTCGCCGGCCTCGGCCTGGAGGCCCACGAGCACCTCTCGGTCGGGGTGGCACAGCCAGAGTCGTGCGAGCGCGCCCGCGTCCTTGGCGACAGCGAATGTCGTCGCCGCGGCCGCCGCGTCCTTGAGGTCGAGGGAGAGCTCGTAGTCCGCACCGCAGGCGGCGTACAGGTCAGCGAGGGCGGGGATGTGTGTCGGCAGCTCCTGGCGATTCAGCGACGCGATCGGGCGGTGCCGCATCCCGTGGCGCACGCGTCCGTCGTGGTCGAGCACCGGAATGCCGTCGGCGGTGAGCCACACGTCGCTCTCCAGGCCTGGGGCACCGAGCCGGCGCGCGAGCCGGAACGCCTCCAGGGTGTTCGCCGGCGCGTGGGCACTGGCGCCTCGATGGGCGAACGCGATCGGCGGCTGCAGCATCGACGCGAGACGGGCCACGCCCGCGGACCCTAGGAGTTAGTAGGCGGTGCCGACGTCGATGGCGGTATCGCTCACCGCAGAGTGAATCTCAACTGCCGGATCGTCGATCGTGACTTCGGTGGTCTCGAGCTCGCGCCAGCGGGGGAGGGTGAAGGCGAACCGGCTCCCGACGCCGAGGCGGCTCTCACACCAGATCTTGCCTCCGTGGGCTTCGATCAGACGGCGGGAGACGTACAGCCCGATTCCCGTCCCGCCGTGGGCCCGTGTCGACGCCCCGTCGAGCTGGAGGAAGCGCTCGAAGAGACGGGGGACGTCGCCCGAGAAGATCCCGGGGCCGTTGTCGACGACCGCCACCTCGAGCTCGTCGCCGCGGTCGTGGATCTCGACGACCACCTCCCCGTCGGAGTACTTCAGGGCGTTGTCGACGAGGTGGTAGAGGACCTGCTGCACCTTGGCGGTGTCCATGGAGAGCGTGAGGTCCTTGCGCGGGCGCTTGACCTTGACCCGGTCCTGCACGACGCCATCGACGAGAACGCCGAGGTCGGTGTCGTCGAGGTGGAGCGTGGTACGCCCGGTCTCGATGGCAGAGACGAACAGTACGTCCTCGATCAGCCGCTGCAGCCGGTCGGCGTTGGACTCCACGGCCTTCAACGCCAACTCGCGGACGTGGGGGTCGAGCGCGTCGCCCCGGTGGACGAGCGTCCGCAGGTATCCCTTCATCACCGTGAGCGGGGTCCTCAGCTCGTGGCCGATGACGGCGACGAAGTCGGACTTCACCTGGTCGGTCTCGCGCTCCTTGGTGATGTCGTCGAGCACGAGCACGCGTCCGAGCACTCGGCCGCCGGAGGACATGACCGGACGGGCCGACGCCTTGTAGACGCGGGGCTCGACCTCGCCGATCACGACCTCGGTCGTGCTGCCGTGATCGTGGTCGACGAGCAGCTCTTCGAGCAGGGGATGCCCGAGCTTGCCGGCCACCGGCTGGCCGAGCTCGAAGGCCGCCGCCAGCGAGAAGAGCTCGGCGGCTGCGCCGTTGATGAGCACGAACCGGGCCGCGTCATCGACGACGAGGACCGGGTTGGCCATGCAGTGGACCACCGACGTCAGCTGCTCCTCCTTGTCGCCGACGCGGCGGTAGAGCTGCGCCGAGCGCAGGGCTAGGGCGACATGGGTGGCGAACGACGTGAGCATCGCCCGCAGGGCGGCGTCGGGCGCTTCGCCGAGAAGGAGGACGAGGTGGCCGAGGCGCCGGCCGTCGGCATGGAGGGGGAGCCCGACCGCCGTCTCCACGCCATTTGAGAGCAGGGCGACGGCGGGATGCGTCGGCGGGTCTATCCGCAGGCCGGGCGAGGTCAGTAGGGCCTTGAACTCGGGGTGACGGCTGGCCTCGCGGAGACCCTCGCGGTCGACGCCGCGGTAGTGGGGGATGCGCAGCGCCGAGCCTTCGAAGACGGCGCAGAACCCGGCCGTGGCACCGAAGAGACGCTCGGCGGCGTCGAACACGCGCACGAGGACGCTGGCCCCGTCGAGGTCGCTTGCGACGCCCGCCACCGCGTCGAGCACCTCGGTCACCGACGTCGCGGCCGTCGATGGACGCCGGGCCAGCGCCAGCGATGCACAGTTTGCGAACAGCGGAAGCTGGACGGGATCGAGGCTGCCCGGGTCGCCGCCGATCGACAGGGCACCGACCACCCGGTCTCCGACCCGAAGGCACTCGGCGAGGGCGCCACGTTTTTTGTCGCGCTCGGTGCGCCGGGCCAGACGGCCACTACTGATCGCGGCATCGGCGGCGTCGACCACGACGCGCGGCACCGGGCCCGTCGACGCCAGCGGTGTGCTGACGCCGTCGACCAGGCCCACGAGGAGGCCCTGGCGACCGTGGGCGGCCTGCACTGCGCCCCGGAGGGCCTGCTCGAGCAGGCGCACAGGATCGACGCCCGCGACCAGGCCTCGGAGCACG
>JAFASB010000002.1 GCA_019244985.1 Acidimicrobiia bacterium
GTCGTCGGCGCCGCCACGGCGTTCTTCGCCAAGCCTCTGATCGGCATCGTCGAGGGCATCCTCGGCCTCGGACACGCCGGCCTCCGCCGCGCGCACCGCAAGGTGGAGGGCTGACCGGTGCGCTTTCACGGCTCGAGCATGGGTGACCTCGACGTCCCCGACATGCTGGCGGACCCGGTCGCGGCCGAGCTTCGCGACCCCGCGCTGCAGTCGCAGCTCTACGGGGTCGGCCGGGCGCTCGTGCGCTCGCAGCTGCGCCTCGGCGCGACGCCGGCGACGCCGAGCGGTCATCCAGGCCTCGACAAGATCTTGTCCTCGATCACCGACCCGCTCGTCGCCGGCGTACGCGACGAGGCCACGCCTTGGGCGCTCGGCGCTCTCGCGGTGGCGGGTTTCTTGGGCTACGCGCTCGGAAGGAGATAGGGAATGCCGACCCCGAAACCGAATGGCCTGTTCCAGTACAACATCCTCGCTTTGGCGGGCGGCGGCGGGGCGACCACCATCGACCTCTTCGCGACGCCGGACGTATGGGGGAACATCGTCACGACGTTCCCCGCGTTGCCCGGGACGAACAGCCCGTTCCTCACGCTGTCGTTCCAGCCGACGACCCACGCGAATGGGGGCCGGGCCGGCAACGTCGAGTACTTCCGGAACTCGACGGCGACCAACGGCTACATCACGGCGCTGTCCGTGACGGTCGCCAACTTCTCGGCGGGTGCCGGCGACACGGTGACCGGCATCCTCAACGTCCTGATCCTCAACCTCGCCAACCAGGGGCTGTAACGCATGTCGAGCATCGAAAAATGGGTGTCGGGCAAGCTCGTCGCACTGCTGGAGATGCTGATCAGCCAGCGCACCATCGCGGCCGCCGCGGGGTGGATCCTGATCAACGTCCTCGGTATCCCGGTCGACGCGGCCACCAAGTTCGCGGGCGCGATCGCGACGATCCTCGGTCTGGTCATCTCCTTCGCGCACCGGCCGCCGGGCGCGCCGACAGCGCCGGAGGTCGAGATGGCGAAACTCAAAGCGAAGGCGCCGGCCAACGACAACGACAAGCCGTTCGTCGATACCGCCAGCGGCAAGCTGCAGAACCCAGACGCCGAGGTCCCTGGCTCGCGGGTGCTCGCCAAATGACCAACCGCACCGCCACCACGATCGCCGTCGCCACCGCCCTGCTGCCTCCGCTCGCGGTGGTGCTGGGCGTCGCCGTGGTGTGCGCGCTCGGACGATAAGGAGAACGCCGTGCTGCTGGGACGCAATGCGGACATGGGGGACCTCGGGTTCAGCCTGAACCCGGTGCACTACGCCAAGAAGGGCGTCCGCGCCGTGGGCAAGGGCGCCAAGAGGGTCGGCAGGGGCGCGTACCACGCAGCCACCGCGGCACCGAAGTTCGCGGCCCGTACTGCCATCAAGGCCGCGCTCACGCCGATGGACGTCGGCTACCGCGTGACGAAGGGGACAGCAAAGCTGGCCGGCCGCGCGGTCGCCCATACGGCCGTCGGCCGGGACGTCGGCAGGGCTGGTCGGGCGGTCGGACACGGCGTGGCCGTCGTCGGCCGCGGCGTGGCGAAGGGAGCAGTCGCCACCGAAAAGTTCGCGGCCAAGCATCCGAAGCTGCTTCTCGCCGCAGCCGCCGCCGCGGCGGTGGCCGCAGGGGTCCCGCCCCAGGTCCTCGCTCCTGTTGCCGCGTCGCTGCTCAAGGGAGGCAACGGCGGCGCGGCGTACCAGCAGATGACGCCCGAACAGCAGGCGGCGGCCCAGCAATACGCGGCCGCGCAACAGGAGGCGGCCGCCGGCGAGATGATCAGCGGGGTCCCCAACTGGGCGCTGTACACTGGCGCCGGTGTCCTCGCGCTCCTCCTGCTGATGCCGAGACGCTCGACCAGCTCGAGCGGCCATTCACCCGCGGCAGAGGCCGCGGCCTGAATGGCCGGAGCGGCCAAGCTCAAGGCCACTCCACCGCAGCAGCGGGTCCACATCTACGAAGATCGCCGTGTGTACGTACGGACTACACCGGTGCGCACCGACTCCTATCCCATGCACTTCCACGTCGTCGCGATTAGCGACAACGGCAACGGTTGGACCGACCCCCACCCCGACGGCACGCGCCACCAAGTCCGCGAGCTCGAGTTCCTGCCCGCCGTCGACCGCCAGGGCCGTTCGGCCAAAGACGACCATCGGCACGATATCGACGGACGTGCCTCGACCGGGACACGTAAGCCGTGACGCCGGCGGGCCAGCTCGCCGCCGCGGCGGCGCCGACCTCCACGTCGAGGTGGGTCATCGCCGGGGGGCTCGCCGTGCTCGGCCTGGCCGGGTGGGCGCTACTCGAACGGCGGCCGGCGCCTCGCCGGCGAAACCCGCGCGGCATCCCGTTCAGCGGGGCTCGATACCGGCCTGTCCGCGGCGGCCGCGGCCGGCGAAAGCAGCGTCGGGTGTACCTGACGGCCGACGAGCTCGCCGCGCTCAGACCGTGCGCTGAAGCGCGTCGGGGCGCCCGCCGGCGGTTTGCGAGCCGCGACGCGTACGTGCGCGCGCTGCTTGACGCCAACCCCCGGCTGTTCGACTTCATCGAGAACGAGGGCGGCCGCCGACGCCAGATCAGCGGCGGCTATTTCGACCCGTTCAACGAGGCCCTGGAGCTGCGCGGCAAGCGACGGGTGACGACGTGGGGGCAGGCACTGGCCGCCACCGCACCGAGCTCGCGCGAGTGGGCGGACGGCGGCGAGCGCATCGCGCTCCTCGAGGACGTCGTGCGCTACGCTGGCGGCAGGTTCCCTGTCAGCGAGCCGGACGAGACGAAGGCTGCCCTCGACCAGCGCCCCGTCGACGAGGAGTGCGAGAAGCAGAACGTTTGGGCTGTGCTTCCGCTCGCAAGGCGGCGGCGACGACCTCCGCCCGACGCACCATTTTAGGGTCACTGCGCTCGCGGATGACGCGAGCGAGGGCGGCGCAGATCACCGCCACGGACCCGCGCGAGCGCCGGGACACGCGCTCGCACAGGTCCGCGCAGTCCTCCCGCTCGGCTTCCACGGCCGCGGCCACCTCGCGCGACGCCTTCACGGCTGGTGCCCCTCCGGGGCCCACGACATGTGGAATTGCTCGCCGGGCCGCTCCCGCCACGGGCAGGCGAACGTCAGACGGGTGCCGTCGTCGGCCTGCCGTACACTCCACGTGCCGAGCTGCTCGACGCCCCCTGGCATGTGCAGCGAGGCGCAGTGCTCGCGCAGGTCGCGGTAGTCCATGTCGCGCAGCTCGCCCCAGTGCCGAAACCGGTCTCGGTTCTCGGCCAGGGCGTGCCGGGCGTGCTCCACCACCGCCCCGGAGGCGCCGCCGACCAGGACCAACCCGAGCGCCGCGCGGCCCCTCAGTCCTTCCAAAAGCACCTGCTTATGGTAGCACCCGAGCTCGCCCCCGAAGTCCGCGCCGGACGCGCACCACGCGGCCCGCCCCCGAGGGGGGCTTCTGGAAGGCCGGCCCATCCGTCCCGGCCCTGACGCATCTCCCCTTGCTTGCCCCGTGTAGCACTGTGTTACATGATGAGAAGTGACTTGCCGTCCTCCTGGAAACCCGCCGTACGCCCGCAGCTGGATCCAGCGAGCCATGGTGGAGGGCAGATTCAAAACGTCCGGTCACTTTATGCAGCGGCTCAGCGAAAGACACGTGACGTTCCCTGAGGTCCACAAGGCCGTCGGGCGCTCGACGACCACCGAGCCCTACCGACCGCCTGGAAAGAAGCCGATGAACGGCGGGACCATGTGGCGGATCTGGGGGCCTGGCGCCGACGGCGACCGTCTCATCGGCATCGGCTTCGAAGCGTTCTGCGATGGCGCGGAAGAGCGCGTCATGCTCTGCACCGTCATCACCAACCCGGAGGAGCCGTCGTGAAGGCTCGGCGCAAGGGGATACGATGCGAGTGCGGCGGCACCGAGCGGCCGGTGACCCTGACGGATTACGACTTCTCCGCCTACGCGGGGTTTGCCGTCCGCATCGAAGAGGTGCCCGGCTTTCGCTGCAGTCGATGCAAGACGGAAACGCTCGACGGCCGCATTATCAACGCGGTCCTCAAGATCCTCGTCATCGAGATCGCGCAGCTTCCGTTTCTGCTGCCCCCGCATCTCGCCCGCTACCTCCGGACCGTGCTCGGCGACACTCAGGAGGAGCTCGCCGTACGGATGGGCATCAGCAGGGCCACGGTGAATCGGTGGGAAACCGGCCAAGAACGCATCGCCCCGCAGAATGATCTCCTCCTACGCGTCCTCACCCTCTACCCTCTCGTAACGACCAACGAGAAGTGGCTGACCCCCGTCGTCGTCGAGCTACTCGCGAAGCTGCAGGCCGTCCGCACGAGTCCACCGCCGCTCGAGGGTGGCTTTCCCGAGACGGTCAGCGTCGCGCCAATGCTTTCGACGATCGGTCCTGCGACCGCGTGATCGCACCGCTACGGGACTTCCAGTCCGGTGGCGCACGTCCAGTGCACTTCGAGCGAGATCGCCTGGTACGTCTGGCCCGCCGCCGCGCGCTTCTGCTGCTCGACATCCTTCCCCGGGCCGAGCGCGACGAGCGTCGTGTAGTCGCCAGCGACGAGCGGCTCGTTACACGCGCCGCACAGCGTGCCGACGCTCGGATGTTTCGCGTCCTTCGGACCGAACCGGATCAGCGTCCGCGGAATCATTTGAGCCGCCCCGTGCCCTTGCACACCGAGCACGTGCGCACTTCACTCCCGACGCCGAATCCGACGTCATGCCGGCTGGTGCCTCGCCCGCGGCATCCCCAGCACTCGTCACGCGGCGCGCCTCTGCACTCCGGACAGGTGCACCGGTCGTAAACCGTCGTCGATCGACCTTCCGACCAGTGGTGCCTTCCCTCGTGCCCCGGCGCACGGACGCAGACGAGCAGCCCGTGCGCGGATTCCGCGTGGGCGCCGCAGAGAGATAGCCCGTCGGCCGACGGAATCATTGTCCGTTGGCTCGGCATTCGGGGCAGCGGGGCGGGAGGCGCTCCCACCCTGCCGGCGCCTCGAAGAACACTCTACTTGGCGCTCCCGGAAGCCCCTCACTTACGCCGCCTCGCGCCGGTGCAGTCGCGCCGCACTTGCAGTGGACTTGGCCGACGAACGTGAACGGCACCATGAAGAAGTAGTCGCCCAACGGATTCATTCTCCGTCGGCGGGGTAGAGGTCTTCCGCCGCTTGCAGCAGGTCGCTCGCGGCGCTCATGTAGCTGCCCTTGTACTCGTCGTCCGCGACCTCGGCGTCGCGTTCCATCCTCGCCGCCGCCCAGCGAAGCGCCTCGGCGGCCGCCTTCAGCGGTGTCAGCTTCGTCCAGGCGACGACGGTTTCCTCGGGGACCAGGTGAGCGTCTTTCACCACGGACTCATTCTCCCATGGCGTCGCCGCAGCGACGCCCGTCGTCGGCCGCGGCAAGCGACGCGTCGTCGCCCAGGTCCTCGACGACGTCGCCCGTCCCTGGTGGCGACGCGTCGCGAGCTGCTACGGACGACAGCTCCGCCCAGGCGCGCCCCACGATACCGGTCCCGGGGAACAGGTCCTCGAGCTCGTCCCCCGGCAGCATCCCGAGGGCGTCGAACAGGAACGCGCAGAAGGCCAGCGGCTTGCGGCCCGGCAAGCTGCCGCCGCCGCGCGCCGGGTGCGCCACGAGCGCATCTCGCTTGCCGGGGCGTCGCCAGCGGCCGGGGACGACGATGACCGGCTCCCAGACGTTGTGGAGGCCGTACGTCGCCGGCGGCGCGCCGCCCGGCTTTACCCACGCGCAGACGCGAGCGCCCGGCGGGCACATGGGCAACACGTCGCGGAGGGCCCTCGCTGACGTCGACAGCGCCCAGCCGTCGTATCGCCCGTCGACCAGCGACGCCACGAGGGCGGCGTGGTCGACCTCGCCGGCGTAGCTGTCCTCGTGTCGGTAGTACTTCGCCGACAGCCCCGGGTAAGGCGGGTCGGCGTACGCGAACCGCATCGCCCGGTCGGCGTCGCCGGAGGCCTCCCGCGACGCTCGGCGCCGGAGTCGAAACGCCGACTGTCGGCACTTCCGCCCGCAGAAACGCCCCGCCCTTCGCGTCGTCGGGAGCTCCCGACGACACCAGGCGCAGCGTCGTTCCTCGACGAGGAGCGACGTCAACTCGGCCTGCTCGCGACAACGATCGGCCGACCCTGCGGCACTCGACAACGCGCGCACAGCATCGTGACCACGCCCCGGCGCGGGTCCCAGTCGAGGACGAACCCCTGACCGCCGCAGCAGCTCGAGCGCATGATCGCCCCCTGGCAGTCCTGCCGGTTGCAGTCGCACACGGGCAGGTCCTCGGCATACGCCGGCTTGTTGCTGCCCTCGATCTGCCCGCGTCGCGCCATCACGACCGCGCCGGCCAGTGCCATCGCCCGGGCGTCGGCTCGAACGCCGCCAGGTCGAGTGTTGGCTTCCACAGCACGTCGGTCCCCTCGAGGAACACCCGCCCGCTGATCCACTCCGGAACGTCGCCGGTGTCGCCGACGGCGACTATTAGCATCGGCAGAATCTGACCCTCCCCCGCCAGCCTGCCGATGTGCGCCTGCGCGCCCTCCGGCCAGTGGCCCGACGACATGCGAGCGGCGATCGATGCCGGGGAGGTCCGGCGTCTGTTCACGACCGCGGCGTCTAAAGAATCGAGGGTGTAGAGAACGATCCGTCCCGGGGTGGGTACCTGCATCCGTGGCTCCTTCACGCGGCACGCTCGGGCATCAAGTCGAGCTCGAAGCCGGTCGCGTGCTTGATCTTGTCGAGCGCCCGCGACTCCACCTGGCGCACCCGCTCGCGTGTGACGTTCGTCGCCTGGGCGATCGCCTCGAGCGTCACGCCGCCGCGGTCGGCCACGTCGAGCGCACATGTCTCCGCCATCTCCCACACCTCGAGGTGAGGGGCAGTGAACCGGATCGCTCCCGTCTCCGGGTTGACGTCGAGGTAAAGGTGATGCGCGCAACGGACCCACGGACAGGGCCGCAACCCGTCGAGGCACTCGCCGCGGGTTCGGGGGCGCTGCGCGTCGGCGGGCAGCTCGAGCAGCTCGCCGGCGGCCCGCTCCGCTCGACTGAGCCGCGGGTTCCCGATCGTCTTCCCGCGCACGCGGCCGTCGTGCGCCTCGCCGATGCTCCGGCGCGCCGCCTCGAGGACTGGCGGCGTCGGCAGATCATCAGCCTGCTCGACGTCGTTCGCCGGCGTCGCCGACGCCTGGTGCGACGCCAGGTAGCCGTCGGGATCGAAGCGCGCGATGTAGTCGTCGGGGTCGAACATCGGTCACCCACCGTTGATCGCCAGGATCTTCGACGCCCGCGGGTCGCTCGGGTTCGCCTTCGCCCACGCGACGGCGCGCGCGTGCTCGTCACCGTCGACAGCCGGCCGCGCAGCGGGGCCCGCGGCGCGCGGGCGCGGGCGCTGCCACATCGCGGGGCCGACCTTGTCGATCTCGCCACGCAACGCCAGGCGCTGAAGCGCGACGTTCACCTGGGCCCGGGCGTTTGGACCCTGTATTCCAAGCCCTTCCGCTATCGCCAGCGTCGAACGGGCTTCTGCGGAGGGCAGCCAGGCAAGGATCCGCTCGGGCACCGACGCCTCCGTCGCCGCCCGGCGCGGCTTCGGCGGAGCCGCGGCTGTTGACGCCGGCGCCCTCTTTGGAGCCCGCGGCTTGCCCGGGGTCGACAGTACCCGCTCGAGGACCTGCTGCGCCTCGCGCGCCTGCCGCTCCGCCGTCTCGCGGATGCGTTCAACGAGATCGTCGTACTCGCTGCGCAGCTCCTCGAGCCGCGTCGCCATCGCTTCCAGGGTGTCGGTCTTCGGCTTGCGCGGCATTGGTCACCCCCCCAGAGCCCGCGCGAGCGTCGCCGGCGACCAGGGGCGTTCCTCGCGCCATTGGCCGTTGGCGAGCGCTCGCGCAGGCTGAACGTGTCCCTCGCGCGCAAGGTGGCGCGAGATGGTCGGCCAGCCCAGACCGCTCTCGCGGAGCTCGCGCGCCAGGCGGCGCGCGTTGTCTGGTACCCGTTCGTGCGGGCGACCGATATGCTTTCCCCGGGCGCGGGCGGCGCTCTGGCCCTCCATGGCGAGCTCGCCGTAGAGGTCCCGCTGCAGCTCGTCGACGGCCGCCAGCACCACGAACGTGAACCGGCCGATGGCGGTCGTCGTGTCGACGATCTCGCCCATCATCTTCAGCACGACCAGGTCGACGCGCAGCTCGCGGAAGCGGCGCACCAACGTAAGGATCTCCTCGACGCTGCGCCCCAGCCGCGACAACGTCTGAACGCACACGACGTCGACGTCGCCGGCGTTCACTGCCGCCTGCATGCGTAGGAGCTCCGGCCGGTCGAATTTCGCGCCGGAGATGCGATCGTGCCCCTCGCCGGCGATCGTCCAGGTCCTGCGGACCGCGTACGCGCGCAGCTGCTCGAGCTGCCGCTCGGGCGAGGCGTCCTGCGAGCGCTTGTTCGTCGAGGCCCGCGCGTAGAGCCAGGCCTTCATTGCCAGCACCAGTGCGCCAGCAAGGCACCGAGCAGCATCCCGATCGGCACCCACACGTTCGAGCCTGCCCAAAAACCCCGACGCTGGCCGGTGCGAAATCCGTCCGAGTAATAGGACGCCGGGTCGAACCTCACGTCGACACCGGCAGGATGAACACCAGCGCCCGGTAATTGCCGCCCGGTAGCTTGATCGGCTCGCGCACGTCCATCATCCGAACGAGCTGCTGGCCGCTGGACATCAGCTCGAGGGAATAGAGAGCGCTCCGCCCCCACGGGTCGGGGACGCTGAACGTTGCTGAACAGGCAACCGTTGCCCGCTCGAGGAGATCGGTCGCTCGCTCGGGAACGCTCGGCATCGCCGCTGCGATCTCGGCCGCGTCCTCCTTCGCCTGCGCGACGGCGCTTTCCACGCGTGCCGCCGCCGCCGCGGCCGCCTCGTCGATTATGGCCCGGGGGTCGTATCGTCCCTTGAGAGACGGCATCAGCTCGTCACCTGCAGCTGCGGCACGAGGATGTTGCTCGGCTCGTCCTCGGCGATGAAGGGCAGCCCCGCCCACGTCCGCTGACCGCCGGTCGGCAGCTTCTCGACGACCACCATGGTCGGCGACGCCTGGAAGGCGATGACGTTGGGGCCGTCGATCTGGACTGCGTCCCCGATGACGGGGAACACGGTGACGCGCGTGATCCGGGAGTTGCGCGTCTGCGGGGGCTGTGGCGGCATGGCGATCACCCTTCCACGACCCCGCTGCGCCCTTCAACACACCACCCCCTACATGTTGTAGGTGTGGTTTTGTCGCACCCCAGGCGTGTGCGCGAGCGCCACGCACGTGACGGTCCGCGGCGGCACACCGACGGTGTCGGTCGACGCGGCGCGAAAGAAGTTGACCGCCGCCGGCGCCCGATCAACGTTTGCGACCTCGCAAAACGAAACGGCCCCGGAGTTGCTGTTACACAACTGCGGAGCCGATTTTCGCCCCCCGGCGCGTCGAGTCGCGAGCTCGCTGCGCTAGGTGACCTCACAACAGGAGCAAGCCCCGTTATGAAGCTGTCTACAGCCTACCCCCGGCGTGCGCGTCGCGCTACACGCCCAACTGTGTATGTCCTGCTCGAGCGGCAGCTCGAGCACATCGACCGGCAGGTCGAGGCCGGCGCGCGCTCGCCGGCGACCCGCAACATGCAGCGCGACCACGTCGCCCGCCTGCGCCGCCTCCTGCCGCCGAACCTGCCCGCCGCGCACGTCGACCACGTTCGCCTGCAGCTGCTCGCGGACCGGCTCACGGCGGGCACGCGCGGCCGCCCCATCAAGCCATGGTCGGTGGCCAAGATCCTGTCGACGCTGCATCAAGCGTTCTGGCGCGCGCACCGCCGCGGCGAGCTCGCCCGAATGCCGATCTTCCCGCTGATGAGCGGCACGCGACCGCGCCCCGCCGAGCGCATCCTCCGCACGTATGAGGAGCTGCGCCGCCTGCTTGAGCAGCTCCGCCCGTTCCGCGTGCTCTACGTCGTCCTCAAGATCTGGACGGCGATGCGCGACGCGGACATCGTCCGCGCTGTCTGGGGCGACTTCGACCTCGTCCGGCTGCGGATGGTCATTCGCTCGACAAAGACGCGACGGCCCCCGGTCGAAATGACGATGCCGCGGCCGCTGGTCGAGGCGTTGCGCGCCGAGCTGCGCCGGTTGCGGCGCAAGCCCAGCCCCCTCGATCCGGTCGTTCGGCCCTGGCCGGGCCGCTCGCTCGATCTCGCGCGCGCGTGCATCCGCGCCGGGCTGCCGCCGCTGCGCTCGACTGACCTCCGCCACACGTCGCTGTCCTGGCTGACGCGCGAGATCGGCATCACGCCGGCGACGGCGCGGTTCGGAGGGCATAGCCAGGCCGTGCAGGAGAGGTTCTATGTGCACGCGCGGCGCCCCGAGCTGGACAGGCTCGCGCCGGAGCTTGCCTCGATCGTGAAGGAACGGCGGCGGACGCCCACGCCGGCGAACGACAACGGGCGCGCGCCGACGCGCCGGAGGGGTGTCGCGTGACCCTTAACCCGCTGGCCAAAGGTTCGATTGTGGTCCTCGTAATGTTGGCGGCCGCCTGCTCGCAGAAGGGGCATCCGCTCGCCGACGCCGGCGCCGTGGTCGAGACGGACGCGAAGGATTTACGCCCAGCGGACGTAAACTCCTTTGAAGGCGGCGACGACGGGCCTGCCGGCCACCAACACCTCGACGCGCCAACCGATGCCAGCGTTGATGCGCCCTCCCTCGACGCGCCCTCCGTCGACGTCGCGGTCGACGCGCCGGCGCCAGAACCTGACGCCTTCGTCGTCGATGCCGGCGTCCCGGAGGCGCTCGCTTGCAACCCGGTCACTTCAGAGGGCTGCGCCGAACGATCCAATTGCGCGGTGTTCTGCGACGGTGGCGTTCAGTGCGTGCCGTCGACGCCCGGCGCAGGCCAGGGCGCGCCGTGCTCAGCCACGTCGCGCGACGATTCGATGTGTGATCGTGGTTTCGCGTGCGTCGGCACGACGGTCGACGGAGGTGCCGCCGGGTTCTGTCTACGCTTCTGCTTCCACGGACAGAATGACTGCCCGGACGGCACCGTCTGCGACTTCTTCGGTCAGACCAGCTCATGCGATCGCTCGCAAGTGATCGTTGGCAACACCTCCGTCGGCTACTGCCGACCCCGCCCGTCGCCACCGCCGTAACCGCAACAACTTCGAAGGTGATCCCGCTCGCAAGATCCGATAGGAATGATCCGCTCGCCGGTGGTGTCACCCACGGCGCGAGCGGCAGGACCGAACCACCAACGTCCCTCAAGGAGGAGTCCCATGCACAGAGGCCGCCCATGATGGCGATCCGCGAAGTGGCGCCGTTCGATGCGCTCAAGTCGAAGTCTCCGCCGCAGTGCCTGATCTGCGGCGAATACGACCGAGCCACCTTCGTTCACCTCGACCACGATGACGACGAGGGCGGGCTCGCTCGCGCGACCTACCACGTCGACTGCATCGAGCAG
The DNA here is from genome assembly GCA_019244985.1 of Acidimicrobiia bacterium. Lineage (GTDB taxonomy): Bacteria > Actinomycetota > Acidimicrobiia > Acidimicrobiales > AC-14 > CADDZP01. The sequence continues at coordinate 11,500 of JAFASB010000002.1, forward strand.
CTGCACCGGTCGACCGCGGACGCGCGGGTGAAAGCGAGGGCCGCCCAGAAATGAAAGCGCCCCGCCGGTGTGTCACCACCGACGGGGCAGCCAGCGAGCCGAACCACCATTTTTGGAGGACTCGCGGGCTTTGTGGGCGCAGTAGGAATCGAACCTACAGCCAACGGATTAAGAGTCCAATCAAATCCGTTAGTTCACGGTTCGGGCCTAGTAGGTAAATCGATCCTCTGCTCCGCGCAAGCCCTCGGGTCCTCGACAGGAGGACCGAGATGCGTACGCACGATACCACGTCCCGAGAGCCAAGTGTTCAGTATGTCTGCGCGCGTTGCTGCGCGGCGTTCAACCCGAACGACCAGCGCTGGCGCGGACCGATAGAGATCGTCGTCCTCGACCACGGCGGGCCGCCCCTCGATGCGCGGCCGGTCAATCTCGCCGAGTGGTCGCACCGCTGCCGCGACCTCGACAACGGCTACGCCGGTGTCAGTCCGCACGTCGGCACTCCGAAGCCGGTGGTGCGCTGATGGGCTGGTTCAGCTCGGATCATCCGGGACACGAGGGCTACGTCGTCGGCCTCGTCCCGAGAAGCGAATGGGCCTGGCGCGAGTTGACGACCGGCGACGACGGCGAGCACCCGCTGCGCATGATCGCCGTCGGGTGCGACTGCGGCTGGCGTTCGCCTCGCCTTTACGCCCCGCCGGGCACGAGGTGGTCGCCGTACATCGTCGATCTGCCGACGAAGACCGACGATGAGCGCGCTTACCGGATCTGGTGGCACGGGCACATCGAGAACGCCGGCGAGGTCGAGCCCGCGCCGACGCTGCGCGAGGAGGCCGACCGGATCCACGAGGTCGCGTACCCGTTGGCCGAGCGCATGGCGGTGCGCCGATGAAGCGGCGGACGAATAACGGCGCGGCCGCGTCCCGGCCGTCCGCTTGGGTCCCGCCGGTCGGTACCGCTGAGGCGCCGCAGCTGCCGGCCACGGCGCTGCGCTACGCCGTCGTCGTCTCGCGGTTCAAGGAAGGGTGGTCGCTGCCGGCCTGGCCGCCTATGGCGGTCTACCTGTTCACGTCCGAGGACCAGGCAAGCAAGTACGGGAACCGCATCACCAGCGGTGACGCGTGGGCGGTGGTCGAGCTGTCGGCGCTCGTCGACGGGAAGGTGCCGCGGTGACGGCCGCCGAGGTGGCGAAGGTGGCTCGGCTTCTCGATTACATCGAGGCCTGGGATAAGAAGGCGAGCGAGCACCCGGGCGATCACGTCTTCGCCGTCGGGATCTACGAGGGCATGATGCAGCACGTCCGGATCGAGCTGCAGAAGCTCATCGGGGCGTCGCCGCTGGTCCGCATGTTTGGCGCCCGAGCGGTCGCCGGCACGCACCGCGACTGCGGCGGCAGCCTGATCCCGTCGGCCGGTGGTGTCCTCTGGTGCGAGCGCTGCGGCGCCACAGAGGCGGCGTCATGAGCCTCGACATCGAGGTGACTCCCCCCCCCCGGATGGCGCCCGTCACCTGCTCGATCTGCGGCCAGCTCTGCCGCGACATCCGATGGCACTGCCGGGCCTGCAAGGACGACGGCATGGGTCGGCTGCGCGTCTGTTCGACCGGGTGCATGGCGCTTCACGGCGCGCGGCACTTCACCACCGAACGGCCGCCGGCGGCGCCCGAGGACGGCGACCTATGACGCCCACGACGCTTACCGAGATCGTCGCCCGCGGGGATCTGTTCGGGTACCTGCCCGAGCCACCGCCGTCCCCATCGGCTATCGCCGTCGACCGCGAGCTCTGCGAGGCGCTCGTCTGCCAGCATTGCGGGCACCGAGGCCTGTCCTACGAGCCGTTCGTGCGGCATTCCACGGGCAGCTACCGCGTCTTTGCGGTCTGCCCGAGCTGCGCCGCGACGGTCGAGGTCTAGGCGTGGCGCGCTCACTCATGCCGCTGCCGTGCGAGCACCCACGGCGGCGCGCCGTCATGTCCTACGGCGATGAACCCATCGCCGAGCAGTGCATCAGCTGCCTGCAGGTGCTGCCGCTCGTCTGCCCCAGGTGCGGCGAACACACCTCCGATCTCGCCCGCCACCAGAAGACCCGTCATCCCGCGCCGAGAGCGTTCAGCGCCGGCGCTGTCCTTCCATCACGAAAGAAGAGTTCTCGATGAAGATCTACATCGCAGCCCGGTACGACCGGCGCGCGGAGATGGCGGTAGTCGCCGGCTTCCTGCGCGCCCATGGCCACCAGATCACGTCACGGTGGCTCGACGAATCGCACGCGATGCTCGACGACGAGGTCGCAGCCATGGTCGACCTGGCCGACCTCGAGGGCGCTGACTGCCTCGTGTCGTTCACCGAGACGCCGGTCGAGCGCGCGCCGTGGGCCGCCCGCGGCGCGCGTCATGTCGAATTCGGCGTCGCCCTGAAGTCGGGGAAGCGGCTCGTCGTCTGCGGCCCCCGCGAGAACATCTTTCACCACCTGGTCAAAGTCGAGGTGGTGCGCAACGAGGACGAGCTCGTCGCGCTGCTCAAGCGGCCGGCCGTGTCGCCGACGCCGGGGGAGCTCTAGGGCCCATGCCCCGTCGCAGGTCGCTCCGCCTCGACTATTTCCTCGACGAACGGGTGCTCGCCCTCGAGCCGCTCGAGCGGCTCTTGTTCCTGGGCATGTTCACCCTCGCGGATAGGTCCGGCCGCCTCGAAGACCGACCCACTCAGATCCAAATTCAGGTCCTGCCCCTCGGGGATCGATCCCTCCGAACAGGTGATCGATCCCCTCTCCCGAGTGATCGATCCCCTCGACGAGGTGATCGATCAGGTGATCGATCAGTTGGCGCAGGGATCGATCCCGACGTCGCCATTGACCACATGCAAGAGGTCGGCCTCGTCTGCCGGTACTCATCGGCCGGGAAAAAGCTCATCCAGATCACCGCGTTCTGGGACCCGCAGCAGTGGGGGCGTGACGAGAGGTGCCATGGCAAGAACGCGGTCTACCCCCCCCCTGGGGTGATCACCCCCCCTGCAGCAGATCCGCAGCCGCTGCGTGCGGCCGACGCATGGGGCGTGGGGAGTGGAGAAAGATCAGATCCCCCCCAAGCCCCCCCTTCGGGGGGGGATTCGGGATCGCCTGCGGCTGGGGAGGAAGATCCCGAACCGGAGGGCGCCGATGCAGGCCTTTGCAGCCGATGCCCGCCTGCGGGGCGATGCGTCCGCTGCGGGCGCCAGTGGCCCGCGATCACGCCGACCTCGCCTCCGGATAGCGACGACGCGCGCCCGTACGGGACCACCCCCGGCTTCTCGCGGTTCTGGGAAGCGCTGCCGCGTCACCTCCGCCAAGCGAAGGCGAAGACCTGGGACACGTGGCAGCGGAAGCAGCTCGAAGACAAAACCGCGCTGCAGGAACGGATCCAGCGCGCCCTGAAAGTGCAGCGCGCCGACCGCGCTTGGCTGGCCCGCAACGACCGGATGACGGCTCGCAGTTACCTCGCGAGTGCGCGATGGGAGGACGTCGAATTTCCCGCGCACCGGCCGCAGCTGGCGCTCGTGCCGGCCGTTCCGGCGGCGCCGGAATACGAGCAGAGCGCCGCGAGCCAGGCCGCCCTCGCGGAAGACTGGCGGCAATACTTTGGGGACGCACCGATGCCGACAACGCCCGACGGTTCCACCGATTGGAGCGAAGCTATGGCGAAGGTGATGCACGCCGGTCGCGGCTCGCGCGCCGGCAACGACGCGCCACCGGAGGCCGGATGATCGCCCCGCGTTGGCGTCGTGGCGACAAGCTGTGGCTCGTCGGCGGGACGGTGCTGGTCGGCCCGTTCACGTTCGTGCAGCGCGCGCGACCCGACCCACTCGAGCCCGGCCGCGATCTCGCGACGCTGCGAAATCCACGCGGCGAGACGGGCCGCTACTCGATCGCAATGTTCCTGAGCCACGCCGACGCGCTCGAAAAGCTACGTCGACGCCGCTGGCTGCGGCGGCGGCCGCGCGCCGCTCAGCGACGGCAAACCGCGAATCCCGTTGCAAGAGCGCGGCGACGTGTGTCGAAATGATCGCGATGGCGACCGGCTCGAGCGTTCGCAAGCGTCTCATCGGGACGTACCGCGTCACGCTCACCCACGAGGAGTCGGGCGCCGTCGCCTTCGAGCGCGGCGGGATCTCGGCGTCGGTGGTCGAGCAGCTCGCGCAGCTGCTCATGCAGATCGCACCGCTCGCGATCGCCGCGCGGGGCGCGCAGCAGGCGTGGCAGGGGATGCAGGGCGCGCTGACAGGCCTGGCGCAGCTGCAGGGCGGATCGAGCGCAACCCGGAGGACGCGGCGCTGATGGGCCTGTCCCTCGGCCGCAAACGGTCCGACGACTCGCCGGCGGCGGCGCTGTACGAGCGGCTGGCCGAGGAGATCAACGCGCTCTCCGCCGCCGAGCAGCTCGCGCTCGTGCGCGCGTTCCAGCACGGAACGCCGTGGACCAAGCTGCTGCCGCGCCTTCGGGCCGTCTTCGACGCGGTGGTCGAGTGATCGGCAACCGCGTACCGAATCGACCACCGGCTCGGGCCTGTACCGATCGCCGTCCGTGTACCCTGTTCGGAGCATCATGGCGCGCACCAAACGCACGATCCCGGTAGAGCTGAACGTGACCACGCCCGACGCCGGCGACGGCGAGGAGGGCGCGCACGAGTCGGTGCGCAGCTCGCCGTTCTTCGCCAATGCCGGCGACGTCGAGGAGATCCTCGACCACATCGTGATCTCCCGCGAGAAGCCCATCCGCGAGGGGCAGCTCGGGACGCTGCCACCTGACGCCAGCGAGGAGGACATCCGCGAGATCTACGGCGGCGGCACGTTCCGGCTGATCGGGCGCACGGAGCGCAAAAAGCCGATCAAGGGCGCGTTCACGACGGTGGACCTGGCCGGCGATCCGATCTTCACGAACGACATGTCTCGCCGACGGTGGGAGACCATCAAGCGCCAGCAGCTCGGGGAGGAGCCGAAGGCGCCCCTCGAGCGGCCGGTGGCGGATGACGCCGCGGCCGACGCGAAGCACCGTCGCGAGCTCGAGCGCATCCGCGCCGAGATCGAAGCCAAAGAGGCGATCGACGAGCGGCGGCGCGCGCGCGAGCGGGCGGACCGGGAGGCCGAGCGGATCCGCCTGGCCGAGGAGCGCAAAGCCGAGCGGGAGGAGCGGGACGCCGCCGAGGAGCGCCGCCGCGAGCGCGAGCGGGAGGAGCGTCGCGCGGAGGCGGCCGAGCGCGCGGCCGCCGAGGAGCGCCGGTGGCGGGAGCAGCGCGAGGCCGATGATCGCCGCTGGAAGACCGAGCTCGACGAGCGCCGGCTCGAGCGCGAGCAACGCCAGGACCCGACCGAGCTGATGCTGAAAGGCATTCAGATCGCGATGTCGCTCGGCGGGGGCGGCGGCGGGCCCGAGGACCCGGTGGCCGCGTTCGTGAACAAGGGCCCCGAGATCCTGGCCGGCCTCAAAGACCTCGCGATCACCGCTGGCGCCGGCGGCGCCCGCCCGAAGGCCAACCCGGCGCCGCGCGCCGCCGCCAGCGAGAAAATCGAGATCGAGGGCCCGCTCGCCGACCAGGTCCGTCGCGTCGCCGCGTCGCTGCAGCGCGCCGGCAAAAACCCGGAACAGGCGATCTCGCAGGCGATGGCGAAGGCGCTGGCCGAGGTCGCCCCGAAGAAGGCAGCCGGCGCGCTGCCGCCAAAGGCACCAACGGCGGCCACCCCAAGGGCGCGCGCGGCGCGCCGGCCGCCCGTCGGGAAAAGACTTCGCAAAGGGGGCGCGTAGCATCACGGACGCGAGTGCTGTTCCCGAGG
>JAFASB010000086.1 GCA_019244985.1 Acidimicrobiia bacterium
CACTCGAGGGCGCTCGACCGGATCCTCACCCGCGCATGAAGGAGCGGCGATGACTTCTCACATCGACATGGTGGTTGGCCTCGACAACGTTGCCGAGCCCACGCGCTCGCTGCACGCGCTCGACAGCGTCGACTACGTCGACGTGTCGACGCTGCACACGCCGTTGGCGACGTCTCATTCGCCCGAAGCGTGGGCCCGCGCCGTGCTCGAGGGCGGCGACGCGGTGCGCCGGTACGCGTTCATCCCGTGGCGACTCCTCCTCGGCCTCCGCCTCGGTCCGTCGCACACGCCGGGCTACGTGCACGGCTGGCGAGTCATCGGCCGGGGCGACGACTGGATCAGGGCGGAGGGGTCGTCGTGGCTGATGACGTGCAACGTCGTCGCCCTGGTGTCGGAAGACGCCGTCACCGTCGCCCTGTTCGTGCGCTACGACCATCCGCTCGCGCCGCTGTGGTGGGGACGCATGTTGTCCGGCGCGCACCGCCGCCTGATGCCGGTGATCCTGCATCAGGGCGAGCAGGTGCTGGCATCGTCGGGCGTGCTCGTGGGGGCCGACCGATGACTCTGACTCTGCCGGCGAGGGCGCACACCGAGCGGCCGTGGCGCATCCACGCCCTGACGCCCGACTTCGAGCTGCTCGACGTGTGGGCGGCGCCGACGCCGGGCGGTCCCGACGACTTCGGCCGTCTGGTCGACCTCTTCACGTCGTACGACCCGGCGCACAGCTCGTCGTTCGCTGTGCGCAACCTCTTTGCGGCGCGCTGGATCCTCGGCGACCTGCTCGGTCTCGACGAGCCTTCGTCGGCGGTCGGCGCAGGCGTGCCGAGCCTGCGGGACCGGATGCCAGCCGACCTGCTCGACGAGGCCGGGGGACCGCCGATCGAGAACGTGCCCTTCGAGTGGCTCTACGTGTTGCACGACGAGGCCGCGGCCGAGATCGCCAACAAGACGATGCACGGCGTCCTCCACGTCGGTTGGGTTCCCGACGGCGACGCGCCTGGCGGTTACCGCGGCCAGGTCGCCATCCTGGTCAAGCCCAACGGCCTGCTCGGCCGCGCCTACCTCGCCTTCATCAGGCCCTTCCGCCACCTGTTCGTCTACCCGGCGATCTTCAAGGAGATGGAGCGCGAGTGGCTCCGGGGGCGCGTGAAAACTGGACCGTGATCGGCACCGCCATGTGAACTGGTGTTGTCGTGGATGGCGAAGCTCGACGGCGGGCGCTCGAGCGACAGATCGAGCGGGATGTGTGGCAGCGGGCAACGGCTGCCAATGTCGGCTGGGTCGGGTTGGCGGCGGCGCTGTTCGTGCTGCTGTCCCCGGCGCCGGGCAAGCCCTACAGCACGACCGACGTCATCATCGCCACCGCCGCGGTGGCGTCGATCGCCTCGGTGCTGTTCGTGCCGATCGCCGTGTGGCAGTCCCGACGCCTGTTCCGCGCCGCCACCCGATGGATCGCCGAGGACCGTGGGCCCACTGCAGACGAGCGCCGCGCCGTGCACGAGCTGGCGTGGCGCCAGGCGTCGATCCCACCTCTCTATTGGGCGGTCGGGCTGGCCGTGCTCGGCGTCCTGTGCCTGCGCTTCTACGACTTCGGCTTCGTGTTCGTCCGCTTCCTGTTCGGCGGCGCCGTCGGCTGTCTCGGGGCATGGCTGCTGTCGCTGTTGCTCGTCGAACGCGCCCTCGGTCCGCTCTACGGGGAGACCATGACGGCGTCGCCCGCGCGCGCTTCCAGATTCGGCATGCTCCGTCGGGTGCTCGCCTGCGTTGGCGTGGGCGTGGCCGGCCCCGCGGCGGCACTGACGCTGGCACCCGACTGGGCCGGGCTGAGCCTCGTGCAGTGGGTGGTGATGGGCCTTGGTGTCGCCGTCAGTCTCGTCCTGCTCACGACGACCGTGCGCGGCTTCACCCGACCGCTCGGCGAGGTGGAAACAGCGATCCGCAGGGTCGAGGCCGGCGACCTCGACGTCGAGATTCCCGTCGACGACGGCGGTGAGATCGGCGAGCTGCAGCTGGCGATGCGCCACATGGTCGCCGGCCTGCGCGAGCGGGCGCGGCTGAGCGAGCTGTTCGGCCGCCACGTCGGAGCCGAGGTTGCCCGCCACGCTCTCGAGCACGACGAGGACTTCGGCGGCGAGGTGCGTTCGGCCAGCGCCCTGTTCGTCGACATCATCGGATCGAGCGCCCTGGCCCTCGACCGTCCGCCCCAGGAGCTGCTGGCGACGCTCAACCGGTTCTTCGAAGCGGTGGCCGAGATCGTCGCCGCCCACGGCGGGATGATCAACAAGTTCCAGGGCGACGGCGCGCTGTGCGTGTTCGGCGCGCCCGAGCACCACGACGACCACGCCCGGCGGGCGCTGTGCGCGGCCCGGCTGCTGCGCCTGGCGATCCTGGAGATCGCAGCCGGCGACCCCGCCTTCGACGCCGGCATCGGCCTGTCCTCGGGCATCGTCGTCGCCGGCAACGTCGGCGCCCGTGACCGCTACGAGTACACGGTGCTCGGCGATCCGGTCAACGAGGCGGCCCGCTTGTGCGACGCGGCCAAGCGTCGAGAGGGGCGCGTGCTCGCGTCGCACGCGGCGATCGACGCGGCCGACGACGAAGCCGGCGCCTGGAGCCACGCCGGCACCGTGCAGTTGCGCGGCCAGAACCGGTCGACGCCGGTGTACGAGCCGTTCGCCGCAAAGGGCGTCGCCACCGACCTCGACGTGGTGGTCCTGAGCCCCGAGTAGGGACGCCGTTGTTGTCATAGGGGCTGAGTAGCGTGCGCAGTCGCTGGCGCTTCCCCCGAGCTCGTTTCTTCGGGAAGGACGCGTCATGCGGTCACAGCTCGAGATCAGGTCGTTCACCGACGCCATCGCCGTCGCCTTCGGCGTGCGCCGCCGGTTCAGCCACGCCCACACCGCCGCCCTTGTGGACGCCTTCGGTCAGGTCGTCGACCTCACGGTGTTCAGCCTTCGAAGCAGTTCGGTCGACACCGCGCTCGGGTGGGCCGCCTGCTTCGTGTCGAACGAGACCTGCAGCGTGCGTCGCATGGTGTTGGTCTCCGCAGTCGCGGCGGGTGAGGGGCGGCCGGACGCCGATGTCGAGGTGCTCCGTCGCGCACGCGAGCGCTTCGCCGACCTCGGCGTCCTCGTCGTCGACTGGCTGCAGTGCGACGGCAACGTCGTCCACTCCACCGACCTGGCGTCAGACGGCGAAGGCTGGTGTCTCGCGCGCGCGGCCGCCGCCTGATGTTCGAGGCGTCATCGCTCACGCGATGTCCCGCTGGCGGAAGGAAACGGCCGCCAGGGCGAGGAGGCCGACGGCGACGACCGCCAGGAAGATCCCGGCGCCGAGGACGCTTCTGCCGCTGACGTCGGTGCTGCTCTTGCCCGAGACGAACACGATGATGTTCCCGAGGAGGAGCCACGGTCGCCAGCTCTTCAGGAAGGCGCCGAGGATGTACTCGAGCACGACGATGTAGGCGACGGCGGCGCCCAGAGCGGCGGCCGTCGTACGGCCGAGGGTGGCGATGGCCATGCCGATGGCGGTGGCGATCCCGACCAGGGCCGTGCCGCGGCCGATGTAGCCGGCGACGCCCGCCCAGCTGGGGTCGCCGTGGACGACGGGCGCGCCGTGCAGCTGGAGGGCCGGGAGCGTGACGAGCGTGATGGCGACAAGGCTGACGAACGCCAGAGCCGTCATCGACGCCAGCCCGGTTACGACCTTCGCCGCCAAGACGCGCAGTCGCCGCGGCTCGTAGGTGAGCAGCGTCGTCATGCCCCTCGATGCGAACTCGGCGCCGACCAACGTGGCACCCAGCGCGAGTCCGAGGAGGGCGAACACCCCGCCGAAGCCCTTGAGGATGCCGCCCAGGCGCTTGCGGTGGAA
>JAFASB010000515.1 GCA_019244985.1 Acidimicrobiia bacterium
CATGCGCCGGCCCTGGATCCGCAGCAGCGACGAGATCGTCTGCAGGTTGTTCTTCACCCGGTGGTGGACCTCGCGGATGGTGGCGTCTTTGGACAACAGCAGCCGGTCACGGCGGCGGAGGTCGGTGACGTCGCGCACGATCACCGCCGCGCCCGTGGGCTTGCCGTGGTCGAGCAGCGGGATGCAGCGCACGAGCAGGGTGATGTTCCCCTGGTCGGCGTCCTCGATCGCGGGCAGACCGGTGGCGAACGCCGCCTTCACCGGAGCCTCGTCGAGCCCGAGCTCCATCAGGCGCGCACCCTCGGCGTTGGCGTGCATCCCCATCCGGTGCAGGGCGGAGACGGCGTTCGGCGACGCGTACTCGACCCGCGCCGTCGAGTCGAGCAGCAGCACGCCGTCGCCGACGCGTGGCGCCTCCTCGCTGGCGACCTCGTCGATCGGGAACGGGAACTCGCCCGTGGTGATCATGCGGGCGAAGCGGTCGAAGATCTCGACGTAGACCCGCTCGAGCTCGCCCGGGCGGCGGCCGACCGACGGCGCCGACTCTCGCGCCAGGATCCCGACGAGCGTGTCCTTGCGGCGGACGGGGATGCACTGCACGCGGGCGCGCTCGCCGCGGTTGATGCTCAGCTCGCCGTCGATGATCTGGCCCAGTTGCCACGCGCGCGCAACCACCGGGCGCTCGAGCTGGTCTATGACGCGGCCCACCTGGTCCTCGCGGTAGAGCGTCTGGCTGGTCGTCGGCCGGATCTGGCCGAGGATGACGAAGCGCTCGCCGTCGCCGTCGGCGAGGGGCGCGAACAGCAGGAGGTCGGCGAAACACAGGTCGGCCAGCAGGCTCCACGTCGCCACCAGGCGCTGCAGGTGCTGGACGGCCTGACCGTCGAGGTCGGTGTGGGCCCGCGCCAGCTCGTCGAAGGCAGCCATCTCTAGACCGGCACCTGTTCGGCGACTCGCTGGCGGAACGACGTCAGCGTCTCGTAGCCGGCGTCGGCAAGCAGCGCCCGGAGGTCGGCGGGGCGAGACGCCACGTCGCCGACCCCGTGCGAGTCCGACGCGGTCGTCGCCGGGACGCCGGCCTTGCGAAAGCGGGCGAGCAGTGGCGACGCCGGATAGGCCTCCCCCACCGGCTTGCGCCAGCCGGCCGACGACACCTCGGCCGCCATCCCCGACGACGCCGCCGCCTCGGCCATCCGGTCGTACCACTCGTCGGGCACCGCGGGACGGCGCCCCGTGATCTTGATCAGGTCGGGATGAGCGAGCACGTCACACACCTGGGAAGCCGCGAGCTCCTCCAGGGCGTCGGTGTACGAGTCCCACACAGCGTCGATCGACCGGGCGTCCCACTCGGCGTCGACCACGGGATTGCCGAGCTGGTCGAAGCCCCACGCGCCGACCCAGTGCACCGAGCCGAGCAGCACGTCGAACGGGTACCCGTCGAGCAGCGCCGCCACCCTGTCCATGCGACCGGCGTAGTGGTCGACCTCGAGGCCGAGCACGACCGGCAGCCCCGCGGCCTTGGCCGCCAGAACGGCGTCGACGTAAACGTCGAGGTCGGCCCGGGCGTGCTCACGCCAATAGGCGGCGAGCGACGCACGCAACGCCGGATTCGGATCGTCGTCCCAGAACCCGGCGAGCGCGGCGTCGGCCTGGCGGAAGCGGAACAGGTGCTCGGTCAGCGCGATCTCGCCGACGCCCTGAGCGGCAGCCGCGTCGCAGTAGGCAGCCAGCTCGTCGAGCGTGGGCTGCGACGCGGGCGTGCCGTGCGGCCAGAGGTGGAGGTGGTAGTCGAGCACTCGCCGTCAATGGTACGAGTGCGACCCAATCAATCCTTCCAGGGTTGGTTGCCGAAGCGGTCGAGGTGGACGACCTCGCCGACGGGCTTGCGGGTCGTCGGCCCGTAACGGCCCTGCGGCCACCCGAGCGGCACGACACAGCACGGCATCACCGACATCGGCAGGCCGAGGACGCGGCGGGCGATCGTCGTGCTCCACAGCGGCAGCGTGATCAGGGCCCCGCCCAGTCCCATCGCCCGCGCCGCCAGCAACAGGTTCTGCACGCTCGGATAGATCGAGCCGTAGTACGACGAGCTGGCCATCGGCGGCATCGGCACGAACGGCATGTGGTTGCCGCGCAGGCACGGGACGACGAGCACCGGGATCTCCTCGAAGTGATCCGCCTGCCACTGCACGGCGTCGATGACCCGAAGCATGGCGTCGTTGCCGCGGTTCTGGCGCCGGCCGAGGCCGAGGTACAGCGAGCTCGAACGCCGGTTCTCGCGGCCGAGCGCCGCCTTCGCCTCGCGGTCCTTGACGACGAGGAACTCCCAGTTCTGGCCGTTGGAGCCGGTGGGCGCCTTGAGGGCGAGCTCGATGCACTTGAGCACGATGGCGTCGTCGACGGGATCGGGCTTGAGACGGCGGATGGCTCGCTGGGTCAGCATCGCCTCCTGCAGGGGCATGTCGAGGCCCTTCTCGACGTCGGCCAGCGTTGTGCCGTCACCATCCACAGTTACGTCAGTCACGTCTCCCCCAAATCTGGAAGCCCAGGTCGAGCAGGCCGCCCATGTCGTAGATGTCGGAGTCGAAGTAGGGAACGCTCGCCACGACTTCGGGGAGCTTCGCCAGTTCGTTGCGCTGCTCCTGCTCGCGCTTGGCGACCACCTGGAAGTTGAGGAAGCTCTCCCCGACCTCTCGCAGCACGGGCGCCGCCATCTCGGGCTTGGCGATGATCGACTCGACGGCGTTGGCAACCTCGGGCGCGTCCGAACACAGACGCTGGGCGACGCTCGTCGCACCTTCGTCGCGGAAGTACGACGGCAGCACCTTGTTGAGGACGAGGGCGCCCAGATGAAACTTCCGCTCGTCGAGTGCCTCGATGAAGAACTCGGCCTCGCGCACGGGGACATGCTCGAGGGTGCTGACGACGATGAACGTCGTGCGCCGGTCGTGGAGGAGTCGGTCGACGGCGCGGGCCCGCTCGACGAACCCGTCGTACATCGTCTGGAAGTTCATGAAGAACTCGGAGATGTCTTGCAGGAACTGCGTGCCCAGGATGCGGTCGGCGACCTGATAGAAGGGTCGCGAGGCGAAGTTGATGACGCGCGACCGCGCGGGCGCCGTCAGCCAGCGAAGGAATCGGCTGCTGAAGAAGTCCGCCATGTGCTCGGGCGCCTCGAGGAAGTCGATGGCGTTTCTCGTGGGCGGCGTGTCGACCACGATGAGGTCGTAGTCGCCGTTGGTGTGGATCTCGTAGAGCCGCTCCATGGCGATGTAGTCGTGGCTCTGGACGAAGCGACCCGAGACGTTCTGGTACAGCGAGTTCTCGAGGATCCGCTGGGCCGTTTCCTTGTCGGGCGCGTGCAGGTTGATGAGGGCGTCCCACGACTCCTTGGTGTCGAGCATCGCCGCCCACAGCTCGCCGCGCGGTTGCACGCCCGCGTGCTTGAAGGCGTCGGCCGGCACCGGGTTCTCCTTGTTGCCGAAGCCCTCCAGGCCCAGGGCGTTGGCCAGCCGGCGGGCCGGGTCGACGGTGACCACCAGCACCTTGCCGCCGAGCGACGCCGCCGCCATCGCGGCTGCGGCCGCAGCTGTCGTCGTTTTGCCGACGCCACCCGATCCGCACACGACGGCGATCTCCTTGGCCGCCAGCAGGTGCTCGAGCGACGTCGCGCGCTCGTCGTCCTTCCGCCGCTTGGGCATCAGTAGCCGAGCTCCGCGCTCAGGGCCTCGGCGACCTGACGGGTCGTGCGCAGGCCGTGGGCCCGCATGAACAGGTACGGCACGTAGAGGAGCGGGATCGAGGCGTCGATCGAGGTGCGCAGCCGGTCGAGGTGGCCGGCGCGGGTGCGGCGCATGGTCACCGCCAGGCGGGCGGCCTCGAACACCGGCTCGACGGGGCTGCCGAGGGAGTCGTCGAGGGCGCCGACGGCCGCCGGCTGACGCAGCTCCTCGAAAACTTCCTCCTCGCCACGGCCGAACAGCTCGGGCAATACCCGATTGACGACGATTCCCTTCAGGGCGACGTCGGTCTCGTCCTCGACGCGACCGGCCAGCTCGATCGTCTCGTTGACCGGCATCTCTTCGGGGGTGGTGACGATGACCAGACCCGTCGTCTCCTTGTTGCCGAGGATGTCGATCAGCCACCCGGTCTGCTGGCGGATGAGGCCCACGTGGACGAGCTCGTTGATCGACTGGGGGGCCGCGAGCTGGCTCACGATGTGCCCGGTGGCGACGGCGTCGACGACGACCAGGTCGTAGTGGTCCTCGCGGACCTCCCACACGGGCTTGCCGACCGTCAAGATCTCGCGCACGCCGGGCGCCGCCGTCGCGACGAAGTCGAAGGCTCGCGCCAACGGCCCGATGCGGGCGATCGCCGGGAGGCGCATCTGCAGCCGGAGGTACTCCTGCAGTGACGCTTCCGTGTCCATCGACATGGCGAAAAGGTTGGGCTGCACCTCGCGCGGCTCGTAGTTCGTCGGCCCGGACTCGAAGAAGTCGGCCAGGTTGCCCTTGGCGTCGATCTCGCAGGCCAGCGTGCGCTTGCCGCGCTGGGAGGCGAGCAACGCGAGTGACGCCGCGACCGTGCTCTTGCCCACGCCGCCCTTGCCGGTGACGAACAGCAGCTTGTGGTCGAGCAGGTCGCGAGCCATCGTTCGTTGGGTGCTACCCGCTCAGAGGGCGGCGAACCCCACGCGGCGGTCGCTGGCGCCGGCGCCGATCTCGACGTAGGCCAGCTTGGCTGATGGCACGCCGACACTCCGGCCCTTGCGGTCGGTGAGCCACAGCATCTTGCTCTCAGCCGACACGGCTTCCTCGACCGTCTTGATCAGCTGGTCGCGGTCGGTGTCGTCGCTCAGCTCGACTTCGATCTCCTTCGGCGTGTAGGTGACACCGATCCGTACGTCCAACGTTCACTCCTCCTGATGAGGCTCGGGCGGGATCAGCGTAGGTTGCTCGCCGATGTTTGCTGTCTGGGCCGCCGCATCCTCGTCGTCGATGTCCTCGCCTGGCCCGTCCGCCGGCGGGAGCCGGTCCCACTGCCCGACCGCCGGCGTGTGCCGGTAGAAGGCGAGCAGCGTAAGACAGACGACGACGAGCACGATCGAGCTCCACTGACTGCCGGTGAGGCCGAAGTGGCGGACGTCCTCCCGCAAGAAGTCCTCCACGACCCGCATGACGCCGTACCAAACCGCGAACACGAGGATCAGGAAGCTGTCGTAACGATCCTTTCGGCGAAGCCGCAGCAGGAAGGCCAGCAGGAAGATCGTCGAGATGAAGTCGTACAGCGCCGTCTGGTGCACGACCGCCCCGACGGTGCGGTCGGCGAGGTGGGTTGGCGCGCAGGGCGACGCCGTGGGGACGTTGAGCGCCGGGCACTTGTAGCCGAGGAAGAAGCTCGTGCGCTTGCCGAGATGGTCGGCGACGATGAGGTCGCCGATGCGGCCGATGATCACGCCGAGCGCCAAGCCGGGCGCGGCGGCGTCCATCACCTTCCAGAACGACAGGCGCTCGGCCTTCATCTTCGGGAGGGCAAGCAGGATGGCACCCGCGAACCCGCCGAGCAGGGAGATGCCGCCGTGCCAGATCTTGAAGATCTCGAGCGGCGAGCTGTAGTCGCCCGCGTGGTTCACCACGTACGCGAGGCGGGCCCCGATGATGGCGCCGATGGCGGCCCTCGTCAGGAGGGAGTACACCTGCTCGTCGCGGATGCCTTTGCGGTCGGCCGCCGGCAGCATG
The DNA here is from genome assembly GCA_019244985.1 of Acidimicrobiia bacterium. Taxonomy (GTDB): domain Bacteria; phylum Actinomycetota; class Acidimicrobiia; order Acidimicrobiales; family AC-14; genus CADDZP01. Next base: position 5,739 of record JAFASB010000515.1, read on the forward strand.
AGGCGGGCGCCGGCGAGGAAGCCCACCGCGATGCCCACGCCGTGGGGCGAGATGCGCAACGGCCCAAGCTTGACGTGGACGAGAGGGTGGTAGGAGAGATAGCCGACGACGGCGCGCAGCACAGGCCCCGTTCTAGTGCCCCGGGCGCCCGCCGCGGCAACGGGCGGAAGCCGCTATCGCCGCAAAGCCTCACGATCTAGACTCATCGCCAGTTGGGGAACTGGGGGTGAGGGATGGTCAGCCGGCGACGGGGTGCTGGCAGTGCCGAGGGCGCAGCCGCGGGCGCGCTCATGGACAGGCCGACCGAGGACGAGGCAATCGCCACCCAGCGGGCGCGGGTCCTTGCCGCCCTCTACGGCGCGGGCGGCACGCTCGGCGTGACAACCGTCCTGCTCCTCCCCCATTGGCGCGGCCTGCGCCCTGGCGGCGTCCTGCTGCCCTCGATCGCGGCCCTCGGCGGTTGCGGCCTGCTGCTCGCCATCGGGAAGCGACTCCCTCAATGGGCCTTCCACGTCCTCGTGCAGGTGGGAACGGCGCTGATCTCGCTCGCCATCTGGTCGAGCGGCCCGTACGGGGCGAGCGTGTACGTGCCGTTCTACGTGTGGGGTCCGCTGTTCGCCTTCGAGTTCTTCTCGGTACGCGCCGCTTCTCTCCACCTCGCCGCCATCACCGCCGCCTATGCGATCGTGCGAATCGAGCTGCCCGGCTCGTCTGCGCCCGTGCTCCCCGCGGTGGCGGTCATGGCCGGCGCTGCGGGAGCGGCCGGCATGGTCGTCGCGTCACTCGTGGGCCGCCTCCGCGCCGTCGCCTACGCGGATTCGCTCACCAAGTTCCCGAACCGTCACGCGTGGGAGGAGAGCGTGCCCCGCGCCCTTGCACACGCCCGTCGCGAGCGGTGGCCAGTCTGCGCCGCCGTCATCGACCTCGACCGCTTCAAGCAGCTCAACGACCGCGCCGGCCACCACGCCGGCGACGAGCTGCTACGTGCGCTCGCGCGCGTGTGGCGCGACGAGCTGCGCGCGGTCGACCTGATCGCCCGTATCGGCGGCGACGAGTTCGGCGTGCTCCTGCCGAACTGCCCGCTG
>JAFASB010000004.1 GCA_019244985.1 Acidimicrobiia bacterium
TCTGCTCGAGAGTGACGACGCGCGCAGACGGATACCGGTCCGGGAACTCGCGCATGTTCTTCGGCGAGGCGGCGCGGAACGCGTAGATCGCCTGGGCGTCGTCGCCGACGGCGCACACGTTGCCGCCCGGGCCGCACAGGGAGAAAAGGATGTCGCCCTGGACCTCGTTGGTGTCCTGGTACTCATCGACGAGGACGTGGTCGAACTGGCGGCGGACGACGTCACCACGAGGAGTCCCGAGGAGCGCCCGCCAATACAGCAGCAGATCGTCGTAGTCGAGCAGGGCGTGGTCGCGCTTGCGTTCTCCGTAGGCGCGGAAGATCGTCGCGATCTCATCGCTGTCTTCGCGACACCACGGGAACGAGTCCTCCAAGACCTGGCCGAGGCGGACCTGGGAGTTGACGGCCCGGCTGTAGATCGCCGCCAGGGTGTCCTTGCGAGGGAAGCGCCGTTCGAGCCCGACGCCGTGGTCGACCCGCACCAGATCCATGAGCTCGGCGGAGTCGGCCTGGTCGAGGATGCCGAAACACGGGTCGACGCCGACGGCCGCGCCGTGCTCGCGGAGGAGGCGGTTGGCGACCGCGTGGAACGTGCCACCCCAGACCCGGCCAGCGCTCGGTCCGACGAAGGAACGAGCGCGTCCGAGCATCTCGTGTGCCGCCCGCCGGGAGAACGTCAGGAGCAGCACACGATCGGCCGCGGTGCCCGTGGCGACGAGTCGGGCAACCCGAGCTGTCAGCGTCCTCGTCTTGCCGGTGCCCGCTCCGGCCACGACGAGGAGCGGACCACGGTCGTGGTCGACGGCCTCGCGCTGGCGGTCGTTGAGGCCTTCCAGCCAGTCGAACATGCGTTCGAACGATAGCCGACGACGGAGCCACGCGAGGATTACCCCGTGACCGATGACGGCGTCGAAGCAGTGAGCGGCATGTTCCGCGTTCTGGCGGATTTCGATTTCGCGGGGGCGTCGCCGTTGTACCAGCGGCTCGCCAACGCCGCTGCCGACGACCCCGAGGTGGTCGGTCTGCTGCTCCCTGCTGCACCCCGCGACCGGATGCCGCACCTGTTGTTCGCGGCGGTGCAATACCTGCTCGCTGGCGACGGCATCGGCATGCTCGACGCCTTCGGGTCCGAGCCGTATGCGACCTTCCGATCGTGGTGCCTCGACCATCGTCCTGAGCTCGAGTCGCTGGCGGCCAGGCGCGTCATCCAAACCAACGAGGTCGGGCGTTGTGCGGCGTCGCTACCGACGCTCGCCAGCGTGGCCGCCTGGACGGGGTCGCCGCTGGCGATCGTCGAGGTCGGCACGAGCGCCGGGTTGAACCTGCTGCTCGACCGGTACCGCTATGTGTTCGGCCCTGGTCGGGAAATGGGTCCGAGCGACTCCGACGTCGTGTTGCAGCCCCGGATCGAAGGCGCCGCACCGCCGCCTATGGCGATGCCTGAGATCGTGTTCCGGATGGGCCTCGACCGCCAGCCGGAAGACGTCACCGACGGCGACGCAATGCGCTGGCTGCGGGCGTGCATCTGGCCCGAGCAGCAGTGGCGGGCCGAGCTGTTCGACCGCGCCGTCGAAGCGGCGCGCCGCGATCCGCCGACGATCGTGCAGGGCGACGTGTTCGACACCCTGGGCGACGTTGTGCGACAGGCGCCAGCCGACGCGACGCTCTGCGTCCTCCACACCGCGTTCATCAACTACGTCCCGGAGCCGGACCGCTTCGCTGATCTGCTCACCCGGTTGGGCGCCGAACGACCGCTGTGGAGGGTCTCGGGCGAACCGCCGGGACTGGTGCCGGGCCTCGCCTCGACGGCGCCTGTACCGGAGCGAAGCGGCGGTATCCACTTCCTCTACGGCGCCCAACCGGTCGGAGACGCGTCGCACGCGCCCGCGGTGCTGGCCCGGGCCGGTACACACGGCGCATGGCTCGAATGGCTGGCATAGTCATGGCTGCATGCGTCGCCCCCGCGGTCTGAGCGCCGTTCTCGCGCTGGGCCTGGGCCTGCTCGCCACCATGGGGGCGGCTCCCTCGGCGGCTGCGTCGACGGATCCCGGCTGCCAGGGGCTGGCCGCGCCGGTCGCCCACCGCGGCGGCGGCCAGGCCCTCGCGTCCCAGCCGGGCGGCGCGCCGCAGGCGTGTGGCGTCGCGACCGGCTTCGCGGCGGCCGAGAGCCACATCGTGGCCATGAACGACGGCGCCATCGTCTTCACGCCTGCCGTGCTGCCGTCGGGCGCGATCGGCACGGGTGAGCCCGCGCCCGTCGATCCCGACACCCAGGGCAACGCCAGCCCGGCGGCGGTCGCCGTCACCACCGACGACGGCGGCCACTGGTCGGCGGTGAAACCCTTCGACACGACGTGGAACCCCACCGACCATGGCGACTACGTCGACGCCAGCACCGGCCGGCTCTTCTTCGAGGACTACGGGCCGATCCCGCAGGACCCGAAGTTTGGCGCCAGCCAGGAAGGCCCGGCGCACATCATGTGGACCGACGATCGGACGACCTGGCACCACAGCGTGATCTCCAACCTCGTTCTTCCGGAGAACCGCGGTTCACTGTCGCCAAAGCGCCTGCCGGTGATCCGCAGCCGGTCGGGTACCCCAACGTCGTCTACTTCTGCGCCAACACCAACGTCGGCTTCACGAGCCCCGCCATCCTGGGCCGCCTGTGCTTCCGCTCTCTCGACGGCGGCAACACATGGGCGCAGGCGTCACAGCTGTTCTCGGCTGTGGGCGCCAAGCACCCCGAGTGCGGGGCAAGCGGGGAGACGTTCACTGCGATCGACGGCTATTACCCCGAGCCCACGAGCGACGGGAATCTTTACGTGCTCGTGGCGTGCGGTGGCAAGACGTACCTCGCTCGCAGCACCGACGAAGGGTCGACGTTCCCGATCGTGCACACGGCATCGGGCCCGGTGACGGTCGCCGCGCCCGCCGACTCGGTCACCGCCTTGGGAAGTGGACCCCAGTTCCGCATTGGTCCCGACGACACCTTCTATCTCGCGACACCGACGGTATCGGGCGGCCAGATCCGCAAGCTCTTCGTGAGCACCTCGAGAGACCGCGGCCTGACATGGAGCGCGCCGATCGACGTGACTGCTCCTGGCGTCGCCTCCATCCTGCGCTGGAACGTGACCGAGCGGGGGACCGGAGAGTTGGCGTTCGCCTACCTCGGCCAGAAGGCAGGGCAGACGACATGGGACGCCTACGTGACGGCGACACGAGATTTCTCGGCTGCCGGCGGACCGGTCTTCTGGAGCGCGATCACCAACACCGAGCCGCTGCTCTACGGCGACGACGTCAAGGGCGCCGGGTTCATCGCCCTAGGCCAGGGGGAGATCAACGTGCCGTACCCGTTCCCTCTCGGCATCCAGCCGCTCGGCGTCGCCGCCGGCAACGACTTCATGGGCGTGACGATCGCACCCGACGGCAGCGTGTGGGGCAGCTTCAATCAGGACTGCGGGCCGACGCCCCAGTCAGCGGGCTGCGCCGCCACCCACGATCAGACCCGGGGCTTCGCCGGACGCCTGTCCTGGGTCGCGGTCACCGCAACGGCAACGCCTGCTCCTGCGGGAAAGGCCGTGGCCCCAG
>JAFASB010000078.1 GCA_019244985.1 Acidimicrobiia bacterium
CACGAGCATGCCGCCCATGGCCGCGGCGCCCTCCATGAACACGGCGTCGCCGCCGTTGAGCTCGGTGAGGATGGCGGTGGACTCGTGGCCGAGCTCGGAAAGGACAAGCTTGGTGATCGCACCCTCGGGGCCGGGCCCGGCGCCTGAGACCGCGCGGTTGGCGCTGCGCAGGTTGAGGAGGCCCATCGCGGCGTGGCCGGCGACGTAGCGCCCGATGCGGGCGGCGCCGCCGTCGAGACGCTGGGGGTGGGCGTCGAACATCGGAATCAGCGTGGCCGCATTCACCGACATGCCGCCGCCTCCGTCGCCGCTACCGATGCTCACGCTCTCGTTGCCGAGCGTGGCGCGAGCGACGGTCCATCCGCCGTCGACCGGTCCGACGACGTCGTCGTCGGGCACGAAGACGTCGTTGAAGAAGACCTCGTTGAACTCCGAGCCGCCGGTCGTCATCTTCAGCGGCCGGACCTCGACGCCCGGGGCGCGCATGTCGATGGCCACCATCGTGATGCCTTCGTGCTTGGGTACGTCGGGGTTGGTGCGGATGGTGGCGAAGCCCATGCCGGCAACGTGGGCGCCCGACGTCCACACCTTCTGTCCGTTGACGAGCCAGCCGCCCTCGACCCGCGTGCCCCGCGTCTTGATGCCTGCTGCATCCGACCCTGCGTCGGGCTCGCTGAACAGCTGGCACCAGATGACCTCGCTGCGCATGGCCGGCAGCACCCAGCGGTCGAGTTGGTCCTTGTTGCCGTGCTGGATGATCGTCAGGATGTTCCACGCCGTGATGCCGAGCGACAACTTGCTGACGCCGGCGTCTGCGAACTCCTGCTCGATGACGAGCTGCTCGATCGCACCGGCCTCTCGGCCGTACGGCTTGGGCCAGTGCGGCATCCCGTAGCCGGTCTCGATCAAGCGCTCGCGCTGCTGCTCGGACGACAGCCCCTTGAGGGACTCCGCGAACGCCCTCACCTCGGCGCGGATGGACTCGGCCTCGGGCGGAAGCTCGACCGCCTTCGCACGCTTCACACCATTTCGCGACAGTGAAGTGACGTCCTCGGCGGCGCTTCGGGAATCGAGTAGCGCTTTCAACGCAGTCGCTCGGCGCATGTAAAGGTGGGCGTCGTGCTCCCAGGTGATCGAGATGCCGCCGTGCACCTGAGTGTTGAGGTTGGCGCAGAGGTCGGCGGCGGGCCCGGCGAGCGTCGCCGCGACCGCCGCGGCGTACGTGAGTTGGTCGCCGCCGGTGGCCGCTGCGCGCGCTGCGTCCCACACGGCGGAGGTCGCCAGCTCGGTCGCCACGGCCATGTTTGCGCAGTGGTGCTTCACGGCCTGATACATGGCGATCGGACGGCCGAACTGCTCGCGGTGCTTGGCGTACTCCGCAGCCAGCTCCGTGCACTCGCGGGCGACGCCGACGGCCTCGGCCGAGAGGATCACGCGAGCGAGGTCGACGAGCGCCTGCCGTCCGCCCGCGACGACCGTGGCCGGGGCGTCGGCCAAGGTGAGCCGGGCCGAGCGCCGCGTCGAATCGAGGTTGGGAGGCACCGCGAGTTCCACGCCGTCGCCCTTTTCGATCACCGCCACGTCGTCACCGACGACGACGAGCACCACGTCGGCGAGTCCGCCGCCCAGCACCGGCGCGGCGGATCCCGAAGCCTTGCCGCTGCTGATCGTCACGTTGCCCTCGAGCGCCACGCCGGCGGTGCGACTGCCGTCGGCGAGACCGGGGAGGAGGGCGGCCTTGAGGGCGTCGTCACCAGCGGCCGCCACGAACGCGCTGGCGATCACAGTCGGCACGAACGGACCAGGCGTCACCGCCCGGCCCAGCTCCTCGACGACGACCACGAGCTCTTCGAGCCCGAAGCCCGAACCGCCGTAGGCCTCAGGCAGGTGCAGGCCGAGCCACCCGACCTCGACGATGTCGGACCACAGCTCGGGCAGCTCCTCGGCCGGCGCCTCGAGCAGGGCCCGTGCGGCGCCCCGGGCATCGCGCTTGAGCAGCAGCTCGGAGGCCGTGGCGCCCAGGGCGCGGTGGTCGTCGGTGATGGCGATCGTCATGCCTGGGATCGAACCGCAAACTTGACCGCGCGGTCAAGTTTCGTCGTACCCGATCTGCTGCCCCAGGTTGGCGGCCTGGTAGTCGGCAGGAGCCGGGATCTCGACGATCGGATCCGGCCGGTTGTCGTACTCGAGCCGGAGCGCGACCGAGATCACGGCGTGCATCGTGTACATCATCGTGATGTAGGTGAACTCGAGGACCTCCTCGTCGCTCAGGTGCTCTTGGAGGACGTCGAACACGGCGTCGTCGACGCGGCCAAAGCCGAGGACGAGGGCGTCGGTGTAGGCGAGCAGCGCCCGCTCGATCGGCGAGAACAGGTCCGAGACGGCCCATGCCTTGAGCGCTTCGATCTTGTCTTCGGAGTAGCCGAGCGCCCGGCACGACTTGCAGTGCTGGGAGAACACGAACTGGCTTCCGACCAGCCAGCCGGCGCGGGTCTGACCGAGCTCCCGCAGGGCGGGCGGCAGTTTCCGGTCGGGGCTGGCGTAGAGCCCGAAGCCTCGACAGGCGTGCTCCAGCACGTCCGGCGAGTTGGCGAACACCGTCCACCAGTCGCCGGGCGTACCCGTCTCCGTCCCGGGCTCCGCCACCGGGTCTCGGTCGCCGAACAGGCGCGTGTACATCGACAGGACGATCGGCGCCTCGGCGGCGTCGCGGGGGATCTGCTTCAGTCGCGGCATCCCGCGCTTCTACACCACGAGCCTCGTCCGCGCCGCGTAAGCCTCCAGGATCTCGGCGGCCGTTCGGGCGGCATCTTCGACGATGTCGACCCAGTCGTAGCGGAGGATCCAGTGATTGCCGATGACGATGCGGTTCTGCTTTTGGAAGTCTCGGCGCCGGGCCAACGGCGTGGCGTGGATGCTCCAACCGTCGACTTCGACCACGAGGTCGGCCTCGGGCCAATAGAAGTCCAGCCGGTACTCACCGTCGTCGCCGAAGACGACTTCGACCTGAGGCGGCGGTAGGCCGCGGGCGCGGAAAAGCCGCTTCGCGCGCCGCTCGAGCTCGCTCGGTGGGTATCTGCCTGCGCCGAGGTCTTTGAGGGCGGTTCGAAGGGCGCTGACTCCTGGCTTGCCCTTTGCGGCCGCTCGCACTATTTCAGTCTCGACCGCCTTCGGCGTGAACAGCCTGGCAACGAAGGCGCGGATCATGGCTTCTTGCACGACCTCGGGCGCTACGGCCGCGGTGTCGAGCAGTCCCCGCATAGGACTCGTCACCGGGACGATGCCCTTCCGGAACGCCGGCGGCATCTTCTTCACCCGGTAGATCTTCACGCCCGGCACACGTGCGTTTTTGCCGTACTCCACCGAGAACTCGATTGCGTCAGCCGCAGGCTCGGGTCTCAGGTCCCATAACCACAGGCAAAGACGGTGCGACGCCAGCCCGCCTGTCGCGAAGCTTGCGGCAACTACGGCTTGTAGGGGTGTGATCGGGACGCTGTTGTCGACGAGTACGCCTCGATATGGCCGCCGCCACTCGCCGCGCTCCACCATGAGGTCGACTTGCCTCTGGGACAGGCCGGCCGCTCGTGCTTGGTCGGTGGTGACCACGCCTTCCTGCTTCCGTGAGCACTTAGCCACGCGTGACGTGGGTTCGTACTCACGGAAAGCTTGGACCATGGCCAGACATGATCCCATGGGGGTGTGACAGTTAGTCGGGTGCGCCCAACCGGCTGAGGATGTTCCTCGTGATCTGTTCGATCTGGGGGTCGCGGGCGGAGAGGCCGTGGGCCCAGTCGGTCGATCCGGATGTGACCACCGTGGCGCCCGCGTCGTTGGTGTACGCACCCAGGACGGCGTGGCCGTGGCGGATGCGCTCCATCGCCTCGGGTTCGCGGGTGCCGAAGATTCGGGAGGCGATGTATTCGAGTTCGCTCGGCTCACCCGGCTTGGGCGGACGGGGCGCGCTCTCCCGCGTGAAGTGCTGGGTCGGGCAGGTGCCGAGCATCTCGAACGACGCGGGCGTGCCATCCTCGCCCGTGGGATACGGCAGACCGTCGCGGTAGGTGAAGACGCACCCATCGCACTCGTAGCCGACGACCGTGGCGCCGGCGCCGAGCACGTCGCCATAGCCGAGGCCAGTGCCGTCGAAGATCCAGTGACCGGGGCGATGGACGGTGTAGCCACCGAGGCCTGAGGTGACATTGCGACCGATGCGGTGGTAGCCGCCGCGGGTGAATGAGACACCGGTCATCTGGTTCTCCGGCCGGGTGACGACCACGTCCGACCAGAACGTGGTCACCTCACGCTCGCGATCGGTCCCCATCAAGGGGTCGTCCCTGAAGAAGCCCTTGTAGCCGACGACGACGTCATGGTCGTCGCCCTCCAAGCGGACCTGCCACAGCGAGGTGTTGCCAGAGAAGAACGCGGCGTTGCCACCGCGGCCGATGAAGGCTTCGACCGTGTCGCGCATCCCGCGCGACCAGTACTCGTCGTGGCCGACCGACAGATACAGGCTGGCGCCGTCGAGCACCTCGGGGTGCAACTCGAGGTCGGCGTTCGTACAGACGCCGAGCTCGAATCCCTCGCGCTCGCACCAGTCGATGAACGGCCGCTCCCAGTCAGGCCAGCCCGCCGAGCCCGCCCACTCCGACAGGTGGTTGAGCCGGAGGTAGCCGACGTGGGCCGCGTTCTGCGGATCGGGAGCGCCAGTGGCAGTGACGCGCCGTCCCTTGCCCGGCGGCTTGTACAGATACCCCGGCGCCATCGGCCGCTGCATGGCGACGTGGGTCCCGCCGGTGTACAGGTTCCGGCCGCCGAAGTCGTTGTAGGCGTGCCAGGTGTTGGTCGCCAGTGCCAGCACGATTCGTGCGCCGGAAGACGGACGCACCACGAAGAAGGCGTAGTCGCGCCGGACCTTCTCGCCGACGTCGATCTCCATGACGACCTCGTAGTAACCGGACCGCCAATCGGGTTGAACGTCGACGGTCAGCGCGACCGGCCACCCGCAGCCGGCGGCGGAGGATTCCTTCGGGATCTCGTGCTCCTCGGCCGCAACGTCGTGCGACTTGAAGACGACCTCGCGCCGAGCACCGACCCG
>JAFASB010000124.1 GCA_019244985.1 Acidimicrobiia bacterium
CCAGGCCAGGATGCGCGCCGTCTCCTTCACGCCGCAGGCCTCCTTCGGAAACACGACGATCGCTCCGCACCCCAGTCCGGCGCCGAGAGCGCGGAGGTCTTCGTTGGTGAGCCTCGTGCGGCGCGCCTGCTCGGGCGACAGCCAGGCGCCGAAGTAGCCGCCGACGAGCACGGCGCCGGCAGCGGACAGCGAGCCTCCCGCTTGTGTGACGACGTCGCCGAGTCGCGCGCCGACCGGCACTTCGTGCACGCCGGCTCGTTCGACGGCGCCGGTGATGGTGACGAGCATCGTCCCCGGCTCGTCGTCGGTGCCGTACTTCCGGAACCACTCGGGGCCGTGACGGGCGATCTGGGCGACGTGAGCGAGCGTCTCCACGTTGTCGACGAGCGTCGGTCGCCCGCCGACGCCAGCCTCGAACGGCCGCGGCGGCGTCAGCGTCGGCTTTGCCTCGCCACCGTTGAGCCAGTGAATCAGCGCCGTCTCCTCGCCGGCGACGTAGCGGTGGGGGATGATGGCCACGCGGACGATCCTCGACGACGGCTCGGTGCGGGCCCGCTCGGTGATGGCGGTGCGGACGGCGCGCAGGGCTTTGGTCGCGGTCTCGTCGATGCAGACGATGACCTCCGTCGCGCCGGTGGCGGCGGCGGCGATCAGGGCGCCGTCGAGCACCAGGTGGGGATGACGGGTCAGAAGCACGGCGTCCTTGCTGCTCGCGGGCTCGCCCTCGGATCCGTTGACGACGACCACAGGATGGCGCTTGTGGCGTTCGGCGACGGCTTGCAGCTTGCGCCCGGTCGGGAAGCCGGCGCCGCCCCGGCCGCGGAGCCCCGACCGCTCGATGGCGGCCGTGATGTCTCCGAGCGGCCGGGCGGACAGGGGCGGCACCGGATAGTGGTGGCGGTGCTCGACGAGGTCGTTCGTCAAGCCCGCCAGGATGCGGGGAAGGGTTGCCGCTTCCGTTTCGAGCTCGCGGAGCGCGACGGCCATCAGACCCGCCCCCCGATCGCCGAAGCATTTGCGCGACCCGTCGTGGAGGGAACGACGAACCGCGCAAACGCAGCGGCGGCGACGGCGGCGACGGCCGCCAGGTCGATGAACAGCATCCACTGCTGGCCGTTGTCGCTGCCGGCGCCGAGGCCGTGCAGGACAGCGACCGGCCAGCACGCATAGGCCAGCCAGTGCACGGCGCGCCAGGCGCCGTGGCCGATGCGGACGCGCAAGAGGCTCGTGACGATGACGGCCAGCAGCATGTCGAAGGCCAGGGCGCCGAGGCCCAGCCAGAACGGCCGGTAGGCCGACGTGAACGGCACGACGGCGTCGATCCAGCGGATGGGCACGTAGCCGTCGACGATCGCGGTGGCGATGTGCACAGCGAGGAAGACCATCGACAGCAGGCTGATGTTCTTGTGCAGGCCCTCGGTGACGAACCGGGGCCACCGGGGGCTCGCCCAGCGGACGGCGGTTGTGACGCCGAGCACCGTTGATGCGGTCAGCAGGACGAGGCTGACGATCCCGCTCCCACGGGTCAGGTACCAGAGGGCTTTGGTGGAGGCCGCGGCGGCGATCATTCCGGCCACCCCCCGGCGCGGACCACCGATCCCTCGGGGAGGACGAGGCGGGCGGGCAGGCCTTGCGCGTCGAGCCACGCCGGCGCGTCGGCGCCCCGGATGATGGCGGCCGTCGAAGCGATGTTGGCGTCGACGCATGTGGCTGCGACCACGCTCACCGTTCGCCAGACCTCGTCGGCGGGCAGGCCCGTGCGCGGGTCGACGACGTGGTGCAGTTCCTCACCGCCGCGCTGCCAACGGCGGACCGTGGTGCTCGACGTCGCCAGCCCGCCCCCTTGGAGGAGGACCGTCTGGCCGTCGGCATCGGTCGGCGCCGCGTGGTCGTCGGTGACGCGCACGGCCCAGCCGCGGTCGGGCGGGGGTCCGGCCATGGCGAGGTCGCCGCCCAGGCTCACCAGCACGCCGCAGCCCGCCACGGCCGCGGCGCGGGTCGCGGCCCGGTCGGCGGCCAGCGCCTTGGCCGTCGCCCCCAGGTCGAGGCGGACGCCTCTGGGGACGCGCACGGTGCAGCGACGTTCGTCGACCTCGATCTTCTGCCACCCGGGGATCCTGACCAGGGTGGCGATGGGTTCACCGTGCTTGGGGAGGGTGCCGAAGTCCCGGTCGTAACCGAGGACCCGCATGGCTTCGCCGACGGTCGGGTCGACGTCGCCGTCGGTCAGCTCGGCGGCGCGCAGGGCGACTCGGACGGCGTCGATGAGCAGCGGGCTGACGTCGACTGCGGTGCCGGCGTTGTTGTTGACGGCCTCGAGCTCGGAGTCCGGGCGGAAGCGACTACAGGCCCGGTCGACGTCGGCAATCTCGGCGGTGACCTCGTCGACCGCGGCACCGAGGCGCGTCGGGTCGGTGACGAGGACCACGCAGCCGGTGCCGAGGGCGTGGAAGTCGTGGCGGTCGCGCATTACGAGCCTCCCGACGACACACGTCCCGACCCGCCCGAGGACCGGACGCTGTAGGACGGCGACTGGAGCTGGCTGCTGCTGTAGCTGTTGCTGTAGTCGCTCGACGGCGTTGTCGTCGCCGTGGTGGTCTGGGTCTGGGTCTGGGTCGATGCGGTCGATGCCGTCGACGGGGCCGAGGTACCCGAGAACGAGCGGGCGGCGAGAGCCGAGAGGGCACCGGTCACGACGAGGCCGCCGGCGACCGTTCCCTTCGTGATGGTGGAGATGCGCCGCAGTCCGGCGTTGCGGCGGGCGACTGGGTCTGAACTCATGGTGCTCATCCTCGGCGCCGTGGCTCCGCGACCCCTCTGTACTTTCTGGGAAGTCGCCGAGAAACCGATTCTCAGGATCGCCTACGAATTCGGAGGTCGTTTCAGGAACCGCCCAGGCCTGTCTGACCGCCGGTGCCCAGCCTCAAGTCCGTGCGAAAGACCGTTCGTAGCAGCCATGGCCACCGCCGCCACCACGGCAGGCGCGATCGCCGCGCTGATGGTGATGCCGCTGCAGTCGGTCAACGCCCAGACCAGCGGGTCGACGTCGACAACCGTCGCCCCATAATCGACCCCTTGTGGCGCTCGCGATCGGGCGACCACACTGCATGGTCAGTCGCTCCCCCCCAACCAACGCGTTTCCCGCGAACTTTTGGTCGTACATCCGGCCGGTTTGCCAGGATTGTCACGGCCAGAAGTTGCGGCCAAACACGAGGGGGGGCGCCGTGCGGCGTCTCTTCACACCCGGTGAAGTTGGGTTGAGTCGGTCGGCGCTTCGGTGGGGCGAGCAGACCGGACAGTGGCGGCGTCTCACGCGCGGGGTATATGGCGAGGGGCCCGAAGCGGCGACCGCGCTGGATGTTGCGCGGGCCTCGGTCCTCGCTTACGGCCACGCCGCTCGGGATGACTTGGCGGGTGTCCTACTGGGGGCTCGACGGTGTCTACCTGACGCGGCGGCCGCTCCGCCGCTATCTGGTGGCGCCGCAACACACGATCGTTATCGACGGTGTGGCCTGCGGGAACGGCACACAGACGTTGATCGATCTCGCAGCCCGGCTCGACGACCTTCGCTGGGAGCAGGCCCTCGAGTCGGCGTTGCGTAAGGGCCTGACGTCCGTCGACGAACTCACCGAAGCCCTTCCGGCTCTCGGACGCGCGCGAATTCCGGGTACAAGGCGGGTCCGTCGTGTCCTGGCGATGCGGCCGGCGGGGACGCAGCCAACCGGAAGCATCCTCGAGACCTTCACCGTCCAACTCGCTCGAGAGGATCCCGAGATCGGCCCGTTGACCCGGCAGTACGTCGTGCACGACGAGCACGGTCTGTTTGTCGCCCAACTGGACCTCTCGCGACCGGAGGACGGCTTCTTCTTCGAGCTCGACGGGCAACAGCACAAGGACCAGCCCGTGTACGACGCGACTCGCGAGACCGCGGTCGTGGCGGCGACCGGGTGGCTCCCCGGTCGCTTCACATACACCGAAGTCACGCGATTCCCGACGCCGACAAGACGTCGCATGGTGGCTGTCATTCGCCAAGCTCGGCGTCTCCACGCTGACTGATCAGCCGACCTGGTACAGGGTCGACGAGCCGCCGTAGTTGACCTGAGTGCCGTTCGACGTCACCCAGTCGCGGATCGCGCTGTTGCCACCCCCGGGACCGCCGAAGCTCCCCGGACCGCCGAAGCTCCCCGGACCGCCGGCGTTGTCGAGGACGACGTAGTGGACCTTGCCGTCGGCGACGAGCTGCTTGAACTGGGCCAGCGTCGGGGCCGGGTCGTTGCCATTGAAGCCTCCGATGGTGATCACCGGCTGGCCGGTGGCGATGATGATCGGTGCCGACGACTGTGACCCGAAGGCGGCGACCAGATAGGTCGCCTTGCCCTTGTGTGACGTGAGGTAGTCGGCGAGTGCCGTGTCGACGGTCTGGGTCTGCGGGCCGCCGCGTGCGAGCGAGGACGTCGGGCCTGCCGCGGCCAACGAGCCGGTCCGCGAGTGCGCGACGGTCGTCAACGAGTACGCCGTCGGACCGGCGAGGAGGGCGGCCACGGCGACGGCCGTCGACGTCAGCAACAGCAAACGGTTTCGGAACCGGAACGTCAGCCAGACACCGCATGCGGCAACGAACCCTGCGACGGCGATCGACGGACGCAGCCACGGGGCGTACGACGGCGTGCGATCCAGAAGGGCCACGGCGAGCCCGGCGGACGCAAGCACGGTCCCCGGCAGGATCCAGCTCGCCCACGGATGCCGCCGCCCCAACCGCCACAGAGCGACAGCACCGGTACCGGCCAACGCAGCGACCGCCGGTGCCAGGGCGACCGTGTAGTACGGGTGGAAGATCCCCTGGGCCTTGCTGAACACGACGGCGGTGATCAGCAGCCACCCGCCCCACAGCACCCACCCGGCCCGACCCCGGTCGGTGCGATGCGCACGCCGCGTCAGCCAGAGCCCGACGGCCAGCCCTACCAACGCCAAGGGCAGCAGCCACGCGATCTGACCGCCGAGCTCGGAATTGAACAGCCGCAGCCAGCTCGCCGACCCGCC
>JAFASB010000146.1 GCA_019244985.1 Acidimicrobiia bacterium
TCGGTCCACGCCAATGGCAGCTGGACGCGGCGGCAGGCCCGTTCCCACATGCGGGCCACGTCGCGGTGGCTGGTCCACCGCACCTTGCCCAGCTTCTGGAACCGGACGCGCAGGCGCATCAGCCGCGACCCCCGACCGGCAACAGCGTCACGGGGACGTCGCCGCCGACGCTGAGATCCTGGCCCGTGCCCTGGCTGCCGCCCGCCGGCGGCAGCGCTGAGGCCACCACGTGCTCGATCCCGTAGTCGGTGCACACCCCGCAGTCGTAGCAGGGCGTCCAGCGACAATCGGGGAGCCCGTGCTCGGCGAGCGCGTCCTGCCAGTCCTGCCAGAGGAAGTCCTTGTGCAGACCGGCGCTGATGTGATCCCACGGGAGGACCTCGTCCTCGGTGCGGTGGCGGGTGACGTACCACTCCATCGACAGGCCGTGGCGCGCCATCGCCTCTTCCCACAGGCCCAGGTCGAAGTGCTCGCTCCATTCCTGGAACGTGCCGCCGCGGCGCCAGACGTCTTCGATGACGGCGCCGACGCGGCGGTCGCCACGCGAAGCGATGCCTTCGGCGAGCGTCGCCTTGGGGTCGTGCCAACGCACCTGGACGCCGCGGTCGCGCCGCAGGTCGTCACGCAACAGCCCGACTTTGCGCTGCAACTCGTCCACGCCGTTCTGCCCGAACCACTGGAACGGCGTGTGCGGCTTGGGGACGAACCCTCCGACCGACGCCGTCACCGACGCACTCTTGTGGTGCTTGCGGCCGATGGCGACGCAGTTGCGGGCCAAACGGGCGATGCCGAGGGTGTCGTCGTCCATCTCGGTGGGCAGGCCCGTCAAGAAGTACAGCTTCACCCGGCGCCACCCCTGCGAGTAGGCCGCTTCCACGGCGCCGTAGAGGTCCTCCTCGCGGATCAGCTTGTTGATGACCTGGCGCAGCCGCCAAGTGCCGGCCTCGGGCGCGAACGTGAGACCCGTACGTCGCACCTTCTGGATCTCGGTGGCGACGCTGACGGTGAAGGCGTCAACCCGCAGGCTCGGAAGCGACAGGGAAACCTGCCCGCAGTTGACGGGGTCGTTGACAATGCCGGCGACCACGCCGTCGATGCCGCTGAAGTCGGCGCTCGAAAGAGACGTGAGGCTGACCTCGTCGTACCCCGTGCGACGGAGACCGTCGGCGACCATCGTGCGCACCTGGTCGGCGGGGCGCTCGCGCACCGGGCGCGTGATCATCCCCGCCTGGCAGAAGCGGCAGCCGCGCGTGCAACCGCGGAAGATCTCGACGTTCAGTCGATCGTGGACGACCTCGGTGAGCGGAACCAGCTGCTGCTTGGGATAAGGCCACGCGCCGAGGTCGGCGACCGTGCGCTTCTCGACGCGCTCGGGGACGTCGGAGTAGCGGGGCGTGACGGCACGCAGCGACGGACCTTCGTATTCGACGTCGTACATCGACGGCACGTACACGCCGGGCACCGAGGCCAGTTCGCGAAGGACGCGTTCGCGCGAGCCGGGCGTCCGCCCGCTGGCCTTCCACTCCCGCACGATCTCGTTGATCTCGCTGACGACCTCTTCGCCGTCGCCGATCACGAACACGTCGACGAAGTCGGCCAGCGGCTCGGGGTTGAACGCGCAGTGCCCGCCCGCCACGACGATCGGGTGCTCGGGCCCGCGTTCGGCCGTCCGCACGGGCGAACCGGCGAGGTCGATGCAGTTCAGGACGTTCGTGTAGACGAGCTCGGCCGAGAGGTTGAAGGCCAGCAGGTCGAAGTCGCTCGCCGGGCGGTGCGTGTCGACGGAGAACAACGGCACCCCGGCCGGGCGCATCAGGCCCTCCAGGTCGACCCACGGGGCGTAGCTGCGCTCGGCGACGGCGTCGTCGCGTTCGTTGAGGATCTCGTACAGGATCTGGAGGCCCTGGTTCGGCAGCCCGACCTCGTAAGAGTCCGGGTAGACCAGCAGCCACGCCACCCGTCCGCTGCCATGGTCGGGGGTGCGAGCACCGTCCTCGCAGCCGATGTAGCGGGCGGGCTTCTGCACCTTGGCCAGCAGCGGCTCGATCCGCGGCCAGAGGGATGTCATTTGGATCGAGTTTAGGGCTGGTTAAGCGAACCTTCGCATGTGGACATTCAAGACGAGGCCTACGGCGGCGAAGTTCGCCACCGTGCTCGACCCGCCGTAGGACATGAACGGGAGGGGAATACCGGTGATCGGCATGATCCCCATCGTCATGCCCACGTTCTCGAAGATCTGGAACACGAACATGGCCAGGATCCCCACGCACAGCAGCGTGCCGAACAGATCCCGGGCCAGGGTGGCTGTTCGCCAGGTGCGCCAGACGACGACGGCGAACAGGGCGAGGAGGGTGAAGGCACCGACGAAGCCAAGCTCCTCGCCGACGACGGTGAAGATGAAGTCCGTCTGCTGCTCGGGGACGAAGGAGAGGTTCGTCTGGGTCCCCTTGAACAGACCCTTGCCGAACAGACCACCCGACCCGATGGCGGCCTTGGCCTGCGCCAGGTTGTAGGCCGAGTGCTGCGGGTCGTTCGTCGGATTCGCGAACGCCGTCAGACGGTCGACCTGGTACTGCTTCAGCACGCCGAGTTGCACGACGGCCACCATGCCCACGATGGCGATCCCGACAAGAGCGGCGATGTGGCGGGGCCGGGCGCCGGCCACGACGAGCACGGTGATGAGGATGGCGGCGAACACCAAGTCAGTGCCCAGGTCGGGCTGCAGGTAGATGAGCGCCATCGGGATGCCAGCCAGGCCGATCACGGTCACCAGGCGACGACCGTCGAGGTCGCCTCTGTGTGTCGCGCAGTACGCGGAGACGCACACGATCAGCGCCAGCTTCGCCCACTCCGACGGCTCCAGCTGGAAGCTGCCGAACTGGAACCACGCCTGAGCGCCGCGCGTGCTCGACCCGATCGGTGAGAGGACGAGCACCAGTAGGAAGAAGGCACCGGCGAAGAGAATCGGGGCGATGTCGCGCAGGACCCGGTAGTCGACGGTCACCATCACGCACAGCACGGCCAGGCCGAGCAGCACCCACACCGACTGACGCTTCAGGTACATGTGCGGGTCGAGACCCTGATCGCGGAGCTTGCTCTCGG
>JAFASB010000179.1 GCA_019244985.1 Acidimicrobiia bacterium
GACCTTCCCCCCTCGAGCTCCCCCCATCCGGCCGCCTTCGCGCCGCTTGACACTGCAGTCTAGTTGACGGGATCGAACATCAGTTCGATAATGTGGGGAAGTGGCTCTTTCCCAACGGGCGGTTGGCGAGGGTCAGGCTGCAGCACCAGAGCTGAAGAACCTGGCCCGGCCGGTCTCACTGGCTCGCGAGCGCACGCTGCCGGTGCTGCCCGCGCTGGCCGACCTGTTGCCCGAGGGCGGCCTGCGGCGGGGGTCGACGGTCGCCGTCTCGGGGGATGCACCCCGAGCGAGCCGAAGCGAAGCGGAGGCGAGACCAGGGGCCACTTCGCTGGCGCTGGCCTTGCTCGCAGGGCCGTCACAGGCGGGGTCGTGGTGCGCGGCGGTCGGACTGCCATCGCTCGGTGTCGTCGCCGCGGCCGAGGTGGGCGTCGCCCTCGAGCGCTTCCCACTGGTCGCCCGGCCGGGCGACGAGTGGCCCGCCGTCGTCGCCACTCTCGTCGACGCCGTCGACGTGGTGCTCGTCTGCCTCCCGCGCCACGTCCGCAACGGCGACGCACGTCGACTGGTGGCCAAAGCGCGCGATCGAGGCGCGGTGCTGATCACCGCCGGCGGGTCTTCTGCCTTGCAGGCCGACGTGCGGTTGTCGGTGGCTTCCTCGTCATGGGATGGGCTCGGCCGAGGTCACGGTCGGCTGCAGGCCCGCCGCATTGACGTCGTCGCAAGTGGGAGGGGCGCCGCGGCGCGTGAACGCCAAGTGTCCCTGTGGCTTCCTTCTGCGAACGGTGGCGTCGAGGCCATCGATCATGCGAACGCTCGTTCTTTGGTGTCCTGACTGGCCGGTGACGGCCGCCGGTTTCTCGCCGGACGAGCCAGTCGCCATCATGTTCGCCAACCGGGTGGTGGCTTGTTCGGCTGCTGCCCGTCGCGGGGGAGTGCAGCGTGGCCTGCGCAGACGCCAGGCCGAAGCGCGCTGTCCAGGGTTGCAGTTGGTCGCCCACGATCCCACAGGCGACGCCCGGGCCTTCGAGCCCGTCGTGGCCGCTGTCGAAGCGTTCTGCCCGCGCCTGGAGATCGTCCGCCCCGGCGTGTGTGCCGTGGGGACGCGGGGGCCGTCGCGCTACTTCGGCGGTGACGAGGCCCTGACGGCGCGCGTCACCGAAGCGGTCGCCCACGTCGGTGGGCAGGCGGGCATCGCCGACGGCTCGTTCGCCGCCGAGCTGGCGGCGCGCGCCGGCCGGGTGATCCCGCCGGGCGAGACCCCGACCTTCCTCGCCACCTTTTCCGTCGGTGTGCTCGAGCGTCCCGAACTGGCCGATCTCCTCACCCGTCTCGGCATCCGCACCCTCGGCGCCTTTGCGGCGCTCCCCGCAGCCTCGGTGCTCGCCCGCTTCGGCGCCGACGGACTCGTCGCTCACCGCCTGGCCAGTGGCGAGGACGAACACCCGCTTTCGGCGCGGATCCCGCCGCCCGAGCTCGATGTCACTGCCGAGCTCGACCCGCCCGCCGAGCGGGTGGAGACAGCGGTGTTCGCGGCGCGCGGCCTCGCCCATCAACTGTGCGACGAGCTCTCGGCGCGCGGTCTCGCACTCTCGTGTCTGCGCGTCGAGGCCGAGACCGAGCACGGCGAGACCCTCGTCCGCCGCTGGCGCCTCGAGGGCGCCACGCCTCTCGCATTGGCCGAGCGCGTGCGCTGGCAGCTCGACGGCTGGCTCTCCAACCCGCACGGTCCCACGGCGGGCCTCACCCTCTTGCGCCTGGTCCCTGAAGAGGTGCTTCCCGACGAGGGCCGCCAGCTCGGCTTCTGGGGCGGCGACCGCGCCCTCGACGACCACGCCGCCCGCGCCCTCCTTCACGTCCAGGGCCTCCTCGGCCCCGACGCAGTCACCACCGCCGTCCCCATCGGCGGCCGCGGCCCCGCCGAACAGGTCCAGTTGGTGCCCTGGGGTGATGCCCGCGCCCCAACCACATGCATTCTCGGGGTGGATAGCCGGACATACGCCGGTTATCCAGCGCAAGAACGGAGTGGGGGGCCGTGGCCGGGCCGGGTCCCGGCCCCTTCCCCAGCCGCAGTTCATGTCAACCCGATCCGGGCCGAAGTGGTCGACGCGAACAACCAGCCGGTGACGGTCAGCGGGAGGGGAGCGGCGTCAGGAGAGCCGGCGAAGATCTCGATCGACGGCGGGCGGTGGACCGGGATCAGCGCGTGGGCGGGGCCGTGGCCGGTCGACGAGCGCTGGTGGGATCCCCAGGCCCACCGGCGGCGGGCCCGGTGGCAGGTGGTGACCGCCGACGGCACCGCCCACCTCCTTGCCGTCGAAGGTGGGCGGTGGTCGGTGGAAGCTACGTACGACTAGCTACTTCTCGCGTCCTGGCGCGACCAGCGGCCGAGGGCGCCGATTGCTGTTGCCACTGGTCTCGAGCTCGGCGAGCTCGGCTTCGAGATCGGCGTCCTGCACGCTCTCGAAACCGATGTGCGGGATGAGCGGATCGAGCCACTTCGGCAGCCACCAGTTGGCCTTCCCGAGGATCTCCATCGTCGACGGTACGAGCACCATGCGGACCAGCGTCGCGTCGATGAAGATGGCGCTGGCCAGGCCGAGGCCGATCTGCTTGATCTGGAGCTCGTCGCCCAGCACGAAGGCCAAGAAGACGCAGATCATGATCGCCGCGGCGGCGGTGATCACCCGGGCCGTGGCCGCCAGGCCGTCGGCGACAGCCAGCGCGTTCTCGCCTGTCCGCAGGTACTCCTCACGGATGCGGGACAGAAGGAAGACCTCGTAGTCCATCGACAGCCCGAAGAGGATGGCGAACATCATCATCGGAATGAAGTTGGCGATGGGCCCGGTGTGGCTGATGCCGAACAACTGCTTGCCCCAGCCCCACTCGGTGACCATGACGAGCACGCCGTAGGCCGCTCCGATCGACAGCAGGTTCATCACCGCGGCCTTGAGGGCGACGAGCACCGAACGGAACACGCCCATCAGCAGAAGGAACGACAGCAGCACGACCACGCCGATGAAGATCGGCAGGCGGGACGAGATGGCGTGGTCCTGGTCCAAGAAGATGGCGGTGATGCCGCCCGTGTGGGCCTTGATCCCGGTGCCCTTCGTGGTCGACGGCACGTAGTCGTTGCGCATGCGCTTGACCAGGGCCTTGGTGGCGTCGGCCTGGGTACCCGACTTGGGGGTGAGATTGATGAGCGCTGTGTCGCCTTGGGGATTGACGATGACCGGGCTGACGGTCTCGGGAACGACGTCGGGATCGCTCTGAAGCTTGGCCCGGAGCTTGTCGAGGGTGCCCGCCGCCGGGCGATTCGGCAGTTCGGCGGCGACGAGGAGGCTGCCCGTGTAGCCGGGACCGAAGCCCTCAGTGAGGAGGTAGTACGCGCGTGTGCTCATCCGCGTCTTGGGC